>NZ_JBLFFK010000017.1:0-141528 GCF_051400715.1 Neorhizobium descurainiae | reverse complement strand
CGGAAACTCCAAAATTCCCGCCACCGACACAATCAGCTTGCTACAATCACGATCGGCGGACTTTTGACACGGTCTGCCCGAAACTCGCGACACATATTGCGGTTGAATCTGCGAAGAGGGAAGGCTTGCAATGGGTCGAACCACGAAGTTCCTGAACGGGAAAGGCGCTCGCCGAATGTCACCGACGATAGGTCAGCATGGCTGGCTCAAAGGCAACATAGTGGCCAAAAAGGCAAAATAGCGTGGCAATCGACAGTTGGGTAAATTGGCGCACCCGAAGAGATTCGAACTCCTGACCCCCAGATTCGTAGTCTGGTGCTCTATCCAGCTGAGCTACGGGTGCGTGAGCGAGCGGCGCGTCACCGCTTGCGTGGCGATCCTCTAATGGGTGCCGCGAAGGATTGCAAGCGATTTTCCCGAGGGCCACGTCATTTTACTGTCACTTCTCGCTCAAGCCGTTGAGAAGCAACATGTATTTCCATTCAGGCCCGGGCCCGGTAATCCTCCAGCGAGACGGGCCGGTCGGGAATTTCGATCCTGAACTGCGTTCCGGGACCCGGTTTCTCCACGAGCGCGATCGTGCCGCCATGCGCGAGCACGAGTTCACGGGCGATCACCAGGCCGAGGCCCGTCCCGCCGGAACGGGCCGAGCCGCGGAAAGCGGAGAACAGGTTCTCGCGCGCCTTGCGCGGCATGCCGGGACCGGTATCGTCGATCATGATGCTGACGACGCTGCCGACCCGATGCGCCGAGACCGTGATCCGCCGGACCATGGACGCGTCCTCGGGATCGAAATTCATCAGCGCCTGCACGGCGTTGCGGCAGAGGTTGTGGATGACCCGGAAAAGCTGTTCGCTGTCGCAATCCACCTCGACATCGACGCCGACCTGTTCGAGAAACTCGATGCCGGCTTCCGGATCGATGGCCAGGATGTCGCGCACGTCCTGGCAGAGGTCGGCCAGCCGGATGCGGCGGCGGCGCGGCGCGGCCTCGGAGGCCTGGCCGTAGGCGAGCACCTCGCTCGTATAGCCGACCGCACGGTCGATCGTCCGCAGCAGCTTGGGCGCGAAACTCCGCACCATCGGATCGTCGACATCCGTCAGGCGGTCGGACATCAATTGCGCCGAAGCCAGGATGTTGCGCATGTCGTGGTTGATCTTGGAGACGGCGAGGCCGAGATCGGCAAGGTTCTTCTGCTGTTTCAGCGTGCGCTGCAGCTCCACCTGCATGGCGGTCAGGTGCCGGCCGGCCACGGCGAGTTCGCCGCGGGATCGATCGCCGGCGAACACGCGGGCGGGATCCTCCGGCTGTTCGGAGAAGAGCTGCATGCTGTGCGTCAGCCGCCGGATCGGCATGATCATCATGCGGTTGATGGCCAGGAAGATCAGCACGGCCGTGATCAGCGAGATCAGCAGGGAAATGAGAAACATCATTTTCGAATATTTCAGCATGTCCTTGCGCAGGGCATAGTCGGTCATGACCAGCTCGATGATCATGTCGCTGTCGCCGATCGGCCCGAAGACACGCATGACACGGCCACCGCCGAAGACCAGCGTATCGAGCGCATCGCGCATCGAGGCAAGCATCGGCGTGCTGGCAAGGTCGAAGACCTGATCGACCTGCGGCTGGGTATCCGTCGCGGCAAGCAGCCGCGAAGTGCCGTCCTTCTTGAGCGCGATCACCTTGGTGCCGGTCGCGAGCAGCGTGTCATCCTGCACCGCACGGGGAAGCTCGGCCGGCTGCAGACCATCGATGACGATGCCCGCGGCTGCGGCCGTATCCAGCCTGTCGCGCAGCCAGTTCATGCGCATGGTCGCCACTGATGGCACGAAGATCAGCACTTCCGCCAGCATCACGAAGATCATGGTGAGCCAGAGAAGCCTGCCGGAAAGGCCGCGGAAAAGACGCGGCATCGGCTCCGGACCTGCGCCTTCCGGCGAGGTCCCCGAGTGCCCCGAGGTGCGAACCTCGTCGTCCATGCGGGTCTCCATTTCCGAATTCCAATCCTGCCGTGCAAGGCTGGCGGCAGGCTGCGGCTGATCCTTTATTTTAAAGGTTCGGCCGCAATTTACCAGCCCTTCTTCACTGCGGTGCAAAAGAGAAAGCGGAGACGGTTTCCCATCTCCGCTTGCCTCCCGACCGGCTGAAGCGATCGGATCAGAACTCTTCCCAATCGCCGGCTGCGGCGGCCGACGTCCTGGCGGCAGCCCCGCCGCCTGCGAAAGCCCGGACGAGCGCGCCCGCCATGGCCTTGACCGGAGAAGCGTGGGGCCGATGGCCCGCGGCAGCGGCCACCGGGCGGGAGGATTTTTCCGGCCTGGCCGGGCTTTGCCCGCCATCGCCGATGTTGAAATTCGAGACGAGCGAAAACAGGCTGTCGGCTTCCAGGGACAGTTTCGTCGTCGCGGCGGAGGTCTCCTCCACCATGGCGGCGTTCTGCTGGGTCACCTGATCCATCTGGTTGACGGCGGTGTTGACCTCCGCAAGCCCCGTTGCCTGTTCGCGGGATGCGACGGCGATCGAATGGATATGGTCGTTGATGCGCAGCACGCGTGCCTCGATCTCGGAAAGCGCTTCCCCCGTCTTCTGGACGAGCCGTACGCCGCCGGCGACCTCCTCGCCGGATTTGCTGATCAGCGCCTTGATGTCCTTCGCAGCGCTTGCCGAACGCTGGGCGAGCTCGCGCACTTCCTGCGCCACGACGGCGAAGCCCTTGCCGGCCTCGCCCGCGCGCGCCGCCTCGACGCCGGCATTCAGCGCCAGAAGATTGGTCTGGAAGGCGATCTCGTCGATGACATTGGTGATCTGGGCGATCTCGCGCGACGCCTGCTCGATGCGGC
This sequence comes from Neorhizobium descurainiae, assembly GCF_051400715.1. Classification (NCBI taxonomy): domain Bacteria; kingdom Pseudomonadati; phylum Pseudomonadota; class Alphaproteobacteria; order Hyphomicrobiales; family Rhizobiaceae; genus Neorhizobium; species Neorhizobium descurainiae. The sequence goes on along the minus strand of NZ_JBLFFK010000017.1, from coordinate 138,688 downwards.
CCATGGCGTCCACGGCGCTGCGGACCACCTCGCCGGATTGCACCGCGCTCTGCTTCGCCTCGCCGACCATGACGGTCGCCTCATGAGCGCGCTCCGTCGAGGTCTTTACGACGGCGGTGATCTCGTCGAGCGCGGCGGATGTCTGTTCGAGCGCCGCGGCCTGCTGCTCGGTCCGCCGCGAGAGGTCGTTCGCCGCCTTGCTGAGTTCGGTCGCCCCGCCGTTCATCGAACCCGTTGCGATGCGAACGTTGTTCATCGTGGCGCGCAACGTCTCCATCGTGCCGTTGACGTTGTGCTGCAATTCCGCGAAGGCACCTTTGAAATCGCCTTTCATGCTGTCTGTCAGGTCGCCTTCGGCGAGGCTCTTCACGACGCGGCGGGTTTCGGAAACGCCGGCATCGACGCTCGCCATGAGCTGATCGACGGTACGCGCCATCCGATCCAGCCCCTCCTCGCTCCACTGCTTGCCGATGCGGCGCGTGAAATCGCCCTCCGCGGCCGCGGCCACGACGTCCGCCATACGGGCCTGAAGCTCGTCGCTGTTCGCACGCATGGCCGCCTCGGAAGCGTTCATGCGGGCCACTTCAAGACCGTTCTTGCGGAAAACCTCGATGGCCGCCGCCATGTCGCCGATCTCGTCGGCCCGGTCGCCCACGGCGACTGCGGCATCGAAATCGCCGGCGGCAATCCGCTTCATGGTCCTCGTCAGGCTCATGATCGGGTGGCTGAGCTGCCGGCGGCCAAGATAGAGGCCGAATCCGGCGCCGGCGGCCACGCCCGCGAACGTGACGGCGGAGACCAGCACGAACAGCGTGCGGGTGAACGTATTCAACTTTTCTTCGACCGCCGCCAGCACGGCCTTGTCCGTCTTGACGATCGCATCGATCTCGGACTGGTAGGCCTTGCGGTTCTCGCGATTGGCGTCGTTGTTGCCCTGCTCGTTGGCCGCAGCGGGGCTCACCTCGCGGCCGAGGCGGGCGGTTTCGGTTCTGAACGCGGTAAATTCCTTCGAGCGGGCCAGCAGCTTGTCGAATTCGGCGCGCTCATCGGCGGGAACGATCGGGTTCCAATCCTTGAGGAGCTGATCCATCTCCGCCAGATAGCCGAGGATGCCGGTGCCGAATTTCGTGGCCTCCTTGGTATCCTTCGACATATAAACGCCGCGGGAATCCATGACGACGGCGGTCACGAGGCGGTTCAGGTGCTCGCCCTTGTGCGCGCGGTCGGCGGCCAGTTCGTATTCGACCATCATCGTGCGGTATTCCGCCATGGCAAACAAAGCCATGCCGCCGATAAAGCAGGCCACCAGGCTCATAAGGCCGACGAGGAGATTGATCTTTCCCCGAATTTTCATCGCTTTCCCCCTAAATCACGCATGCAACGCAGGAAAACCACCACTCTTCAGGCAGCCCCTTTCCATTGATTGCTAAAATTAGCACTCATGCATTAAGAAATACTTTAGATTCAAATAAGCCGCCTGCCTCATCGGGAGGTATAATTTCAAATACTTGGAGGTGCGCAGAGGCTTTTCTTGTGAACATTCTCACGCCTCCTTGCAGGAAGAGATCAAACGGGCGGCGACCGCGGCAATTCTTGACGGCCGGCCGGGGCGTTCCGCTTTGGCCGCGTATGCGGACGCGAAGAGATGCAGGCGAAAAGCCCGGCAGCGATTGACTTTTCCTTCAAAGTCCTCTTATAAGCCGCGCACGTTCAGCTCCGGCGGGCTTGCACGCATGCAGCCGCTTGCGCGGAACGTTTTTCCGAAACGCTCTTGCTTCCTCCGGGCGGCAAAATCCAAGAAGGGCCGCACACCGCGGTATTAAAATAAATGAAGCGTACCTATCAACCGTCCAAGCTTGTCCGCAAGCGCCGTCACGGATTCCGTGCCCGCATGGCCACCAAAGGCGGCCGCAAGGTTCTTTCCGCACGCCGCGCCCGTGGCCGCAAGCGTCTCTCGGCCTAAGGCCGGGATGCCCGAGATGACCGGGCGATGACGACCGAAACGAAAGACAAGAAGACTGTCGGGCGGCTCAAGAGCCGGCCGCAGTTCCTCGCCGTCCGGGAGGGCGAAAGCCGCCGGGGCCGGACCTTCCTTCTGGAGGTCCTCGACCGCGATGCGCCGGACGAGCGGCCGCGCGTCGGCTTCACCGTCACCAAGAAGCATGGCAACGCGGTCGAACGCAACCGCATGCGCCGCCGCCTGAAGGAGGCGGTGAGGCAATCTGCCGGATTTGCAATGAAGAACGGACACGACTATGTGATTGTCGCGCGGCGGGAGGTGCTGACGGCTCCCTTTGCGGATATGACGGCACAGCTTATCGCTCGCATCGAGGGCAAGCCGAAACCGAAGCGGTCCGAGGAGACCCGTTCCAGGAAAGCATGATGGAAAAGAACCGTAATTACTTCATCGCGATCGCGCTCTCGGTGCTGATCGTCCTTGCCTGGCAGTTCCTCTACATGAATCCCAGGATGGAGGCCCAGCAGCGCGCCGAAGAAGCCCGTCGCGCGCTTCAGGGTGAAACCGCCCAGACCACCTCCCCGGAAAGTCCCGGCGCCCAGAGCGGATCGGGCACCTCCACCGGAAACCTGCCGGGCGCCAATCCGGCCCAGGCGACCGCCACCCGGGACCAGGCGCTTGCGAGATCTCCCCGCGTGCAGATCGAGACGCCCGCGCTTATCGGCTCCATCAACCTGACCGGCGCCCGTTTCGACGACCTGAAACTGCGCGAGTACCACGAGACGGTGGACGACTCGAGCCCGATCATCACGCTCTTCTCGCCTTCCGACACGCGGGACGGCTATTTCACCGAACTCGGCTACATCCCCAACGAATCCATCGGCACCGTGCCCGGCACGAGCACTCAATGGACCCTCGCAAGCGGCGACAAGCTGACGCAGCAGACGCCGGTGACGCTTTCCTTCACCAACGACAAGGGCATCACCTTCACCCGTACGATCTCCGTCGACGACCATTACATGCTGACGGTCGCGGACAAGATCGACAACAAGACGGCCGCTCCGGTGACGCTTGCGCCCTATGGCCGCGTCATCCGCAACAACAAGCCGGCGACGCCCTCCGTCTGGGTCATCCACGAAGGCTTCATCGGCGTGATGGGCGAAGGCGGACGCCTCAGCGAACACACCTACTCCAATATCGAGGAAGAGCAGTATACCAACGAGAAGGCGACGACCGGCTGGTTCGGCATCACCGACAAGTATTGGGCGGCCACCATCGTTCCGCCGCAGACGCTGCCCTACGTCACGCGCTTCTCGCATTTCACCGGCGGTCAGGCGAGCTATCAGGCCGACTACAAGGGCGACGATCTGACCATCCAGCCCGGCCAGTCGACGGAGCTCAAGAACCTGGTCTTCGCCGGCGCCAAGGAAGTGCCGCTCGTCTCGCGCTACGAAACCGACTATTCGATCCCGCAGTTCAACCGCCTGATCGACTGGGGCTGGTTCTACTTCATCACCAAGCCGATGTTCCAGCTGATGGATTTCTTCTTCCGTCACGTCGGCAATTTCGGCGTCGCGATCCTGCTGACGACGGTGGTGGTCAAGGCCATTTTCTTCCCGCTCGCCAACAAGCAGTACGCCTCCATGGCCAACATGAAGCGCGTCCAGCCGAAGCTCGAAGAGTTGAAGGCCAAGCATGGCGACGACCGCATGGCCATGCAGCAGGCGATGATGGCCCTCTACAAGGAGGAGAAGATCAATCCGATCGCCGGCTGCTGGCCGGTGCTCCTGCAGATCCCGGTCTTCTTCGCGCTCTACAAGGTCATCTACGTCACGATCGAGATGCGGCATGCGCCCTTCTTCGGCTGGATCCAGGACCTTTCCGCGCCGGACCCGACGTCGCTCTTCAACCTGTTCGGCCTGCTCCCTTACGACGTGCCGCACTTCCTGCTGATCGGCGTCTGGCCGCTCGTCATGGGCATCACGATGTTCCTGCAGATGCGCATGAACCCGACGCCGCCGGATCCGACCCAGGCGATGATCTTCACCTGGATGCCGGTCGTCTTCACCTTCATGCTGGCATCCTTCCCGGCCGGCCTCGTCATCTACTGGGCCTGGAACAACGCGCTGTCGATCACCCAGCAGGCGCTGATCATGAAGCGCCACGGCGCCAAGATCGAGCTCTTCTCCAATCTGAAGGGCCTCTTCCGACGAAAACCGGCCGCGTCGAAATAGACTTGAGAGCCCCGCTCCGGCGGGGTTTTTCATTTCCCCGTCCCGGCAAACCTGCCCAAGCTTGACATTGCCGCTCAAAACCCTGAAGCGATTTCCCTTCTCGAAAGACAGGACCACAGGACGCGATGCCCGCAGACAAGAGCACGGACGACAAGCCGCTTTTCGGCCGCCCCTGGATCTTCATCCGCGGCGTGCCCTCGATGAAATTCCTGCCGCCGGAAGGCCCGCTGGAGGTCGCCTTTGCCGGGCGCTCGAATGTCGGCAAGTCGTCGCTGATCAACGCGCTCGTCGGGCAGAAGGGGCTGGCGCGTACATCCAACACGCCGGGCCGCACCCAGGAGCTCAACTATTTCGTGCCGGACGGCTATTCCGGCGAAGGCTCCGACCTGCCGCCGATGGCGCTGGTCGACATGCCGGGCTATGGCTATGCCCAGGCCCCGAAGGAGCAGGTCGACGCCTGGACGAAGCTGGTCTTCGATTACCTGCGGGGCCGCGCAACGCTGAAGCGCGTCTACGTTCTGATCGACAGCCGCCACGGCCTCAAGAAGAACGACGACGAGGTCCTGGACCTGCTCGACAAGGCGGCCGTCTCCTACCAGATCGTGCTGACCAAGACCGACAAGATCAAGGAACCGGCCGTGCCGAAGCTGATCGCCGAGACCGCGGAGAAGATCCGCAAGCGGCCGGCCGCCTATCCGGACGTGCTGTCCACCTCCTCCGAAAAGGGTAAGGGGCTCGACGAATTGCGCCAGGCGATCGCCGAGGCGGTCGGCCAGGGCATCTGAAACAGAAACCGGGCGCCTGGAAGCGCCCGGCTATTCGCTACAGCGCGATCGCGACCCGCTTTTACATCCTCGGCAGAAGCACCCGGTCGATGACGTGGATCACGCCGTTGGACTGCTCGACGTCGGCAATGGCGACCTTCGCCACATCGCCATTCTCATCCGTGAGAGTGATCTTGCCCATGTCCTGCTTGGCCTTGAGCACACAACCGCCGACGGTCTTGACGTCGTGCTCGCCGCCGTCGTCCTTGACCATCTTGGAAATGGCGGAGGACATGGCATCGGCCGCAACCACATGGCAGGTCAGGACCTTGGCAAGCTTTTCCTTGTTTTCCGGCTTCAGGAGCGTATCCACCGTCCCCGCCGGCAAGGCGTCGAAGGCGGCGTTGGTCGGAGCGAAAACGGTGAAAGGGCCCTTCCCCTGCAGCGTTTCCACCAGACCGGCAGCCTTGACCGCCGCAACCAGCGTGGTGTGATCCTTGGAGTTCATCGCATTCTCGACGATGTTCTTGTCTTCGAACATCGCCGCGCCGCCGACCTTCGGGTTCTCGGCATGCGCCGCCATGACGCCGGCGGAAAGAACGGTTGCCGCGGCAAGGGCGCGGAGTGCAAACTTCAACATTATCGATTCCTCTTCCTCTTGTGGTTGATCGTCCCGTCCTCATCGGGAACATCACAAGGGACGAGGCTTTCGGAAGAAGAGTTTCAGGCGCTGCTATTTTTTTGACGTTCAGCCGCCAGCGCCTCACGGGCGCCTCGCCTGCCCAGCCGCTATGACCGGTCCTGTGGCCTGCCCGGTGGGCGACCCTCCGAAGGGCTCCAGGCTAACGGCCAATGTCGTGCCTTCGGCAATGCGGTTTCGAAGGATGGCCGGAATTTCCACCTCTCCCTCGCCCGATTGCGGCAGCACGCCGAGCGAAATGGCGGGATCACCGCCGCCGGGCACCAGCCAGAGTTCCAGCGAACGCTCGTCCGCCGCGCCCGCCGCCACCGGCGTGATCCGCAGCCGGCCGTTTTGCGCATCGTAGTGCGCCATCAGCGCTACGGAACTGCCCTCGCCCGCCATTTCCGCGACGAGAGGGGTTGCCGGCTGCCTGACGCCGATCCAGCCGCTGTCGAGAGAGACGTAGGTAATCAGCAGGGCGATGGCCGCCAGCGAAATCGCCCGCCAGAGGAAAAGCGAATTCCACAGACCGGCAAGGTTCTGCCCTCTGGCAGACGGTAGATCGGGAAAAAGACGAGCTTCCAGCGCCGGAAACAGATGGGACGGCGGTGGCACGGGTGCGTATTCATCATCCAGGCTGGAAAGGTTCTCCTGCCAGCGCGCAACGATGGCGGCGAAGTCGCGGTCATGTTCGATGCGCGCCTCGACACGCCTGCGGTCTTCCAGGGAGAGGACGCCGAGCACATATTCGCCGGCGAGAACCTCGTCGCGGGAACGGTCTCCTTCGCTCTGTTTCCGGGCTCGTCATCGGTCCAGACACTCTCTCAGCTTCAAAAGGCTGCGTCGCAGCCACGTACGCATGGTGTTCAAAGGCACACCGTGGCGTTCGGCCAGCTCCTGATACGTCAGACCCTCCACATATGCGCTGCGGACTGCGCTGGCACGATCAGATTCCAACTCTTCCATACACCTGTCAATGCGCCTTCCCTCACCCTTGACGACCGTCGCCATTTCGGGATTCGGAGAAGAATCTGCAATGCTCCAGCCGTCCTCTTCGAGGCTCTCGGCCACAGGCCGGCGAGCACGCAGGATATCGATGGCGTGGTTGCGCGCTACTGCCACAAGCCAACCCGTGGGGCTTGTCCCAATCGCCGCGAAACGGTCCGCGCGCTGCCACACCTTGACGAACACGTCCTGAAGCGCATCTTCGGCTTCGGCCTTGTCCTTCAGGATACGTAGGCAGACCGAGAAAAGTTTCGGAGCGGTTGCCGTGTAGAGAGCGGAAAACGCGGCTCGATCGCGCAGCGCCACGCGCGAAATCAGAGCGGCAATCTCCTCGCCTGCGTCCATCCCGCCTCCCCGCGCAGATGTCTTCCATGCAACAGGCACGACCGCCGCTTGCATGTCAATCCGCTAAACTGTCCCAACGATTATTTCCTCCGTCAAAAACATGCGCTAAAAGGCCCCACCTAGAGATCACGGGGAATTCGATGACCGCTTCCGAGAGCGAACTTCAGGCCAAGCTTCTGGCGCAGGCGCTGCCCTACATGCAGCGCTACGAGAACAAGACCATCGTGGTGAAATATGGCGGCCACGCCATGGGCGACACGGAACTCGGCAAGGCGTTCGCGGCGGATATCGCGCTTCTCAAACAGTCCGGCGTCAACCCGATCGTCGTTCACGGCGGCGGGCCGCAGATCGGCGCCATGCTTTCCAAGATGGGCATCGAATCCAAGTTCGAAGGCGGCTTGCGCGTCACCGACCAGAAGACGGTCGAGATCGTCGAGATGGTGTTGGCAGGCTCGATCAACAAGGAAATCGTCGCGCTGATCAACCAGACCGGCGAATGGGCGATCGGTCTTTGCGGCAAGGACGGCAACATGGTCTTCGCCGAGAAGGCCAAGAAGACGGTCATCGATCCCGACAGCAATATCGAGCGCGTTCTCGACCTCGGCTTCGTCGGCGAGGTGGTGGAAGTCGATCGCACGCTCCTCGACCTGCTCGCCAAGTCGGAAATGATCCCGGTCATCGCCCCGGTCGCGCCCGGCCGCGACGGCGCCACCTACAACATCAATGCCGACACGTTTGCCGGCGCCATTGCCGGCGCGCTCAGCGCCACGCGCCTGCTCTTCCTCACCGACGTTCCGGGCGTCCTCGACAAGAACAAGGAACTGATCAAGGAACTGACGGTGGCCCAGGCCCAGGCGCTCATCAAGGACGGCACGATCTCCGGCGGCATGATCCCGAAGGTCGAGACCTGCATCGACGCGATCAAGGCAGGCGTGCAGGGCGTCGTCATCCTGAACGGTAAGACCGCCCACTCCGTGCTGCTCGAAATCTTCACCGAGCGCGGCGCCGGCACCCTGATCGTCCCGTAATCCGAGATCAGCCGGCGGCGGCGAAGACCGCCGCGGCCTCTTCCTTCAACCTCGCCATCATCGCCCGATAGGGACCCGGCCCGTAGCTCACGCGACCGACGCCGAGCTCGGCAAGCCGCTTAGGGGCGGAGACGCCTGAAAACATCATGATGTTGACCGGCAGCGGCGAGGCTTCGCAGAGCCTGGCGATCAGATCGTCGTCTGCGAGACCCGGTGCGAAGAAGCCGCTGCCGCCCGCGTCCGCATAAGCAGCGGCACGCTCGATCGCCTCGTCGAGAAGGGCGGCATGCCTGGTCCGGTCCGCTTCCTGCAGGAAAAGGTCCGTGCGGGCATTGATGAAAAAGGGCAGGCCGCGTTCGTCGGCCATCCCGCGAACGGCCCGGATGCGCCCGGCCTGCCGGCTTGCCGGATAGATGCCCTCGCCCTGTACGACCTGATCCTCGAAGTTGATGCCGATCGCGCCGGCATCGATCACCCTGCCGACATTCTTCGCGAGTTCCACCGGATCCTCCGCATAACCGCCTTCGAAATCCACCGACAGCGGCAGATCGACCGCAGCGGTGATCGACCTTACGGTGGCAAGCAGCGCTTCCAACGGCAGGTTCTCCCCGTCGGCATAGCCTTGAGCGGCTGCGACCGACCAGCTTCCGGTGCCAAGCGCCTTGGCGCCGGCATCCGCCACGGCCTTCGCGGTGCCGGCATCCCAGATATTGTAGATGATAACCGGATTGCCCTTCTGGTGAAGCGCGGCGAATGCGGTCGCCTTGTCCTCCTGAGACATCGAATGGTCCTCCCCGTTCAATATCCTCATCCTAACCGGATTCCGCAACGGGTGCCGCCGCAAATCAGGCGTGGATTACGAGAAAATCAATCCGAGGATGCCGCAGACGATCAGCAGGCAGCCCGCCACTTCCATGCGGTTGACCTTTTCATGGAAGAGGAAATAGGAGGCCATGAAGGTGAAGACGAGCTCGATCTGGCCGAGCGCCCGCACATAGGCCACCTGCTGCAGCGTCATCGCCGTGAACCAGCCGGCCGAACCGACGACGCCGGCGAGCCCCACCAGCGAGGACGAACGCCAGGTGAGCAGCACCTGAACGATCTCGCGCCTGTCCTTCCAGAACATCCAGACCAGCATGAAGAGCGTCTGGAAGGTCGTCACGCAGGCGAGCGTCACCGCCGCCTCCATGACCGGCCCCGGCCCGTCGAGCGAGAGGGATGCGCTGCGATAGGCAACCGCCGAAATGCCGAAGACTGCGCCGGAGGCGATGCCGATCAGCGCCGTACGGCCGGTCAGAGCCACGACAAGATTGCGCCAGGAAAGCGGCAGCCGCGCCATGGAGATCATCATCACGCCGATGACGCCAACGATGATCGCTCCGACGGCGCCGGGCGTCAGCTTCTCGCCGAGCAGGATGAAACCGAAGATGGCGGCCTGCACCGGCTCCGTCTTGGAATAGGCCGTGCCGACCGCAAAATTCCGGAGCGAGAAGAGATGCACCAGCATGATGGTCGCGAAGATCTGCGCAAGGCCGCCGATCACCGCCCATAACGCGAAGGTCCAGTTAAGCGTCGGAAAAGGGTAGCCGGCGAAATGATGCAGCGCCAGCACATAGAGGATCGCCACCGGGAAGCCGTAGCCGAAGCGCACGAAGCTCGCCCCGCGCGTGCCGAGCGAACCCTGCAGATGTTTCTGCAGCGCGGAGCGCAGGTTCTGCAGGAAGGCGGCAGCGATGGTGATGGGGATCCAGAGTTCCATATCGCGGCGGTATCACGCGGCCCGATCGGCCGCCAAGGCCGATTCGGCGGAAACCGGTCGCCTTTTCGATTTTCTTTATCGGCACGGCAGTGCATAAGACCGGCATGGACAAGAAACCGAAGACCTCTGCCGATCCCGCCGATTTCGCCCATATCCGCGACTGGGTATTCGATCTCGACAACACGCTCTACCCGCATCACATCAATCTGTTCGCGCAGATCGACGTCAACATGACGGCCTACGTGCAGGAACTGCTGCAACTGGAGCCGGCAGAGGCGAGAGCGCTGCAGAAGCGTTATTACCACGAGCACGGCACGACGCTGCAGGGCCTGATGCTGAACTACGGCATCGATCCGGACAGCTTTCTGGAACGGGCGCATGCGATCGACTATTCGGCGCTCTTGCCCAATCCCGAACTCGGCGAGGCGATCAAGGCTCTTCCGGGGCGCAAGTTCATCTTCACCAATGGCAGCGTGCCCCATGCGGAAGCGGCCGCCCGCGCGCTCGGCATCCTCGACAATTTCGACGACATCTTCGACATCGTGGCGGCTGGCTACGTGCCGAAGCCGGCCGGCGCCACCTATGACAAGTTTGCGAGCCTGCACCGCGTCGATACGAAGAACGCCGCGATGTTCGAGGACCTGCCGCGCAATCTGCAGGTGCCGAAGGCTCTCGGCATGCGCACGATCCTCCTCGTGCCGCGCAATCTCGACGACGTGCTGATGGAACGCTGGGAAAAGCTGACCGACGAGGACGATCACATCGATTACGTGACCGACGACCTTGCCGGTTTCCTCGGCGGCCTCAACGCCGGTTAAGGTTTTATCAGCCTTACCAAAAGTTCATCCACATTACGGATGTTTAAGTGGTTTTGACCGGTTGCGGGGCATAGCTTCAAGCTATCGACGCAACCGGAAAGGACCCTTCGATGACCGCGAAGAAGATCGTTTTGGCGACCCTCGGTGCCGCTCTCGTCGCTGGAGCCGCCCTCCCGGCATTCGCAGCTCCCGAGCGTGGTGGCCCGGACCGCAGGGGAGCCGTCATGCAGGACGTGATGTTCGTCCGCCTGCTCAAGAACGCCGATGCCGACAAGGACGGCAAGGTCTCCAAGGATGAGATGACCGCCCGCCAGGACGCGCTGTTTACCGAAATCGATGCCAACAAGGACGGCACGATCACCCGCGGCGAGCTCTTCGACTATCGCCAGGCCAAGCGCGAGGAATTCCGCAAGAACAACCCCGCCCCGCAGCAGGCCGATAACGACGACCAGCAGGATCGGCGGGCCGACCGGCGCGACGACGACCGCCGGGATCATGACCGTCACGGCTGGAACCATCGCGGCCATCACGACCGGGACCGGCGCGAAGCCCGCTTTGACGGACCGAGACATGGCGGCATGATGCGCGGCGGCTTCTTCCGCATGGTCGACGAGGATCGTGACGGCAAGATCACCAAGGCCGAAGCATCCGCTGCGGGCGACAGGCTGTTTGCCCGCATGGACACGAACAAGGACGGAACCATTTCCATCGACGACCTGCCGGACCGCCCCCTCTAGTTCCCTGCCCCTGGGGCTTCGGCCCTGAACTAGCACCGGCAGTCGTCTGAAGGACCCGCCCCTTTTTCCAAGGGGGCGGGTTCTTTCGTTTCAATACCCCGCCTTCAAAGCACGTCCCGATCTTCAGAGCCGCTTCCTGCCTTTTAAACCTCTGTTTTTATATCGCTGTCGCAAAACCGTTGCATAGTCTCAACGCGATTCAGCACAGACCTTTCAAGCACCAAGCCACCATGCCGTCGATCACCCTTCCGTTCCGTCGATTCCCTCGATGGCCGCTCCGCTCACCCACAGTCCGTGCTGTTGCCGCCCTGTCGCTGACCCAGCTCGTCGGCTGGGGCGCCACGTTCTGGCTGCCCGCGGTCACGGGACCTGCCATGGCCGCCGAACTTGGCATGGCCCTGCCCATGATCATGGCAGGACCGACGGTCATGCTGGTCGTCATGGCCATGGTGTCCTGGCCGCTGAGCGCCGTCTTCGAGCGCCATGGCGCCCGCCCGATCATGGTGTTGGGATCGCCACTGGGCGCAGCCGGCCTGCTGGTCATGGGCCTGGCCAACGGTCCGGTTTCCTATCTCCTGTCGTGGATCATTCTCGGCCTCGCCGGCGCCGGCATGCTGACGACACCGGCGCAGATCGCGGTGACCGAGATCGCCGGCGAGAAAGCGCGCCAGGCGCTCGGCGTGCTGATCCTGGCCGGCGGGCTGACATCAACCATCGTCTGGCCGCTGACAGGGCTTCTGCAAGCCCAATGGGGCTGGCGCACGACGACGCTGGCCTATGCCGCCCTCATGCTCATTGTCTGCATGCCGTTGCATTGGACCGCACTTGCCCGCCGGCCCCGGGGAGAGTCGGGGGAAAAATCCGCAGCGATGGCGACGGCCGAGCCCGTCCCCATCGACCGGCCACGCTTCATCCTGCTCGCCATGAGCTTTGCCGCCAACGGCTTCTTCACATGGGGCTTTGCCCTCACCATCATCATCCTGTTCGAGGCCGCGGGCCTCGATCACGCCAGTGCGCTGACGGCCGCGGCCTTCATCGGCATTGCCCAATGGGCGGGGCGCATGGTCGATTTTCTCGGCGGCCGGCGCTGGTCGGGCTTCGTCACCGGCCTTGCCGGCTCGGCCCTGTTTCCGCTGAGCTTCATCGTCCTTCTGCTGACCGGCAATTTCGTCGGCGCCATGCTTTTCGCGACGCTCTACGGCATCGCCAGCGGCATCACCGCCGTCACCCGCGCCACGTTGCCGCTGCAGATTTTCCCCGCCGGCGCCTATGCCCGCGCATCGGCGCAGCTCGCGGTGCCGCTCAACCTCTCCTTCGCGGCCGCACCGCCGGTATTCGCCGCCATCATGACGTCTGCCGGTCCCCATGCCGCCCTATGGCTGGCCTTCGCGATCTCGATCTTCGCCTTCTGCACGCTTCTCGGCCTTTTGCTGCTGCACCGCCGAATGAACGGCACATCGCAACGGAACTGAACCCTGAATGCCCGATCGAGCCTCAGTGCTCGTAGAAATCCGAGATGATCTTCCAGGCCTGCTCGGCGGTCTCCACAAAGCTGATGAGGTTCAGGTCGTCCGGCGCGATCGTGCCGAACTCCGCAAGCGCGCCGAAATTGATGATGCCGCGCCAGAACTTCTCGCCGAACAGGATCAGCGGAATGCGCTCCATGCGCTTGGTCTGGATGAGCGTCAGCGCCTCGAACATCTCGTCCAGCGTGCCGAAGCCGCCGGGGAAAACGGCGACCGCCTTGGCGCGCATCATGAAATGCATCTTGCGGATGGCGAAGTAGTGGAAATTGAAGCTGAACTCCGGCGTCACGAACCGGTTCGGCGCCTGCTCGTGCGGCAGCATGATGTTGAGGCCGATGCTGGGTGCGCCGGCTTCCGTCGCCCCGCGGTTTCCGGCCTCCATGACGCCCGGCCCGCCGCCGGTCACCACCACATATTCCTGGTAGTTGTAGCTCGCGGAATGCTTGCCGCAGAGGTTCGCGAACTTGCGCGCCTCCTCGTAATAGATCGAGGCCGCCTCCAGATTGTTGCGCTGTGTTTCGTTGCGGGCCGCCCAGGCGTTCTGGCCGGGGGCGGGAATGCGGGCGCCGCCGAAGAGCACGACGGTCGATTGGATGCCGCGTTCGGCCAGCATCATTTCCACCTTCATGAGCTCGAGCTGGAGGCGGACCGGACGCAGTTCCTCACGGCTGAGGAAATCGTCATCCGCATAGGCAAGCCGGTAGGAAGGCGATTCCGTCTGCGGCGTCTTCGGCTGGCCGGCCGCTGCGTGCTTGTCCGCAACATTGCCCTTCAGCGGATCCCAGATGCCGCCTTTGCGCCGTGGTCCGTCTTTTGTCGCCTTTGCCATTTCTACAGTTCCTTCCGGCGCCAACAGCGGTTGACGCCAATTCACATTGACGCTTGAGTGACGGTCGCTTAGAGCAAATGACACCAGTTGGCCACCTCTCCCAGCATCACGATATCGAGCGACGTTTAAGGATTTCCCATGAGCAGCCCCGCCTTCTCTTCCCTCGAAAAGACCATCGAGACCGCCTTCGACAATCGTGAGAGCGTTACGGTTTCCACCAAGGGCGATATCCGCGATGCGGTGGAGGAAGCGCTGAACCTGCTCGACAGCGGCAAGGCGCGCGTCGCGAGCCGCGGCGCGGACGGCGCCTGGATCGTGCATCAGTGGCTGAAGAAGGCCGTGCTGCTCTCCTTCCGCCTGAACGACATGGAAGTGGTCAAGAACGGCCCCGGCAATTCCACCTGGTGGGACAAGGTGCCCTCCAAGTTCGAAGGCTGGGGCGAGAACGAGTTCCGCGCCGCCGGCTTCCGCGCCGTGCCGAACGCGGTTGCCCGCCGCTCCGCCTATATCGCCAGGAACGTCGTCCTGATGCCGTCCTTCGTCAATCTCGGCGCCTATGTCGACGAAGGCACGATGGTCGATACCTGGGCGACCGTCGGTTCCTGCGCCCAGATCGGCAAACACGTGCACCTGTCCGGCGGCGTCGGCATCGGCGGCGTTCTGGAACCCATGCAGGCCGGCCCGACCATCATCGAGGACAATTGCTTCATCGGCGCCCGCTCGGAAGTCGTCGAAGGCTGCATCGTCCGCGAAGGCTCGGTGCTCGGCATGGGCGTCTTCATCGGCAAGTCGACCAAGATCGTCAACCGCGCCACCGGCGAGATCAGCTACGGCGAAGTGCCGCCCTATTCCGTCGTCGTCGCGGGCACCATGCCAGGCAAGCCGTTCCCGAACGGCGAGCCGGGCCCGAGCCTCTACTGCGCCGTGATCGTCAAGACGGTCGACGAAAAGACCCGCTCCAAGACCGGCATCAACGAGCTGCTGCGCGACTGAGCCAGACAATGTCCGCATCCGATCCCGTCGCCAATCTCCAGACGCTTATCCGCTGCCCCTCAGTGACGCCCGCCGAGGGCGGCGCGCTCGCGGCGCTGGAGGCCATGCTCCTGCCGCTCGGCTTCAAGGTGGAGCGCATGGTGGCGAGCGAACCCGGCATGCCTGATATCGAGAACCTCTATGCGCGGCTCGGGACCGGGGGGCCGCATCTGATGTTCGCCGGCCATACGGACGTGGTGCCGCCCGGCGACGAAACCTCCTGGAGCCACCCGCCCTTCGCGGCCGAGATCGACGGCGACGAACTTTTCGGCCGCGGCGCGGTGGACATGAAGGGGGGCGTCGCCTGCTTCGTCGCGGCGGTCGCCCGTCACATCGAAAAGCACGGCGCGCCGAAGGGCTCCGTCTCTTTCCTGATCACCGGCGACGAGGAAGGCCAGGCCGTCAACGGCACGGAGAAGCTGCTCAAATGGGCGGCAGACAAGGGCGAGCGCTGGGACGCCTGCCTGGTCGGCGAACCGACCAATCCGGACGCGCTCGGCGACATGATCAAGATCGGCCGGCGCGGCTCGGTTTCCGGCAAGGTGACCGTTTCCGGCGTGCAGGGCCATGCCGCCTATCCGCATCTTGCCGACAACCCGGTGCGCGGCCTCCTGCCGCTGGCATCCGCCCTCATGGATCCGCCGTTCGATGCGGGCACCGACAATTTCCCGCCGTCCAACCTCGAAGTGACCTCGGTCGATGTGGGCAACCCGGCGACCAACGTCATTCCGGCCAGGGCGACGTTTTCCTTCAACATCCGCTTCAACGACACCTGGACTGCCGATACGGTGAAGGCCGAGATCCTGCGCCGGCTCGATACTGCCGCGGCCGACGGCCCGCTTCGTCCGGATCGCGAGCCGGTTCGCTACGAGATCGCCTGGGCGGAACGCCCGAGCCATGTCTTCCTCACCCGCAACAACGCGCTGATCGCCTCGCTTTCCGAGGCGGTGGAAAGCGTTACGGGGAGAACACCGCAGCTTTCCACCACGGGCGGCACTTCGGACGCCCGGTTCATCAAGGACTACTGCCCGGTGGTGGAATTCGGCCTGGTAGGCCAGACGATGCACATGATAGATGAGCGGGTGGCCCTTGCCGATCTGGAGACGCTCACCCAAATCTATGGGACTTTCATTTCCCGCTGGTTCGATAATGCCCTCCTACTCTGAAGTCAGGCTCTATCTTAGCGGCCTCTGGCTGTTGATCAGAGGCGAGGCCCAGGGATTCCGCCTGCTCGACATTTCCGATCGCGGCATGATGCGCTCCTTCTGGGCCTTCGCCTGGTGCCTGCCGGCGGCTCTGCTCTCCTGGCTCTGGTGGCGGGCCTATCTGCTCGAAAGCATGCCCTCCGGTGCGCGGATCGGCGGAGTTTTCTACATCCGGATGGCGATGCTGGAGGTCTTCAACTGGCTGATGCCGCTGATCCTTGCCGGCCTCCTCTGCGGACTGCTCGGCATCGGACGGAAGTTTCCCGCCGTCGTCGTCACCGTCAACTGGCTGTCGGTTCCGTTCGCCTATCTTTACGGCCTGCTGAGCCTGCGTTTCCTGTTGCCCTCCGGCCTGGATTCCCTGCTCGCCTTCATCCATTTCATCCTGCTGATCGTCATGGTGATCTCGCTGTCGCGGGTGATGCGGATGATCTGCGGACCGCAGCCGTTGATGGTCACGGGTCTTGTGCTCGTGCTGATCGTGCCCGGCATGCTGCTGACGGAGGCGCTGCAGCGGTTCCTCGGCATCTATCCGCTCTGAACCGGCCCAGGCGTCGCGGGGAACGGCTTGGCCGCCCGTGAGAGCGGCTTCGCCGCCCGTGAGAGCGGCTTCGCCGCCCGTGAGAGCGGCTTCGCCGCCCGTGAGAGCGGCTTCGCCGCCTCATGGATAATCGACCTTCATGAAATAGAGGCCCTCCGGCGGCGCGACCGGTCCGCAGGCGGCGCGATCCCGTGCATCGAGCGCCGCGCGCACGTCGGCCGGCGTCATCTTGCCCTCGCCCGCGAGCTTCAGCGTGCCCGCAAACGAACGGATCTGGTTGTGCAGGAAGCTCTGGGCGCTCGCGCGCATCTCGATGAGATCGCCATTGCGCGTCACGTCCAGCCGGTCGAGGGTGCGGACGGGGCTCGTCGCCTGGCAGTGGGCCGAGCGGAACGTCGTGAAATCGTGGTGGCCGACCAGCGTCTGCGCCGCCGCGTGCATCACCTCGTGATCGAGATGGCGCGTCACCCACCAGGCGCGCTTCGCCTCCAGCGCCAGCGGCGACGGGCGGTTGAGGATGCGGTAGAGATAATGCCGGCGGATCGCCGAAAAGCGGGCATCGAACGTATCGTCCACCGCCTGGACATCGAGCACGGAGACCTTTTCGCCCGCCATCATCAGATGAGCGTTCAGCGCATTGCGCAGCTTGTGAGGCGCCCATTCGCGCGAAAGGTCCGCATGGATGACCTGGCCCACGGCATGCACGCCGGAATCGGTGCGCCCCGCGCCGCGGACCGAAACGGTTTCGCCGGTGAGCGAGAGGACGCCCTTCTGAAGAGCCGCCTGCACCGAATGGCCGTTCTCCTGCATCTGCCAGCCGACATAGGAAGTGCCGTCATATTCGACGGTCATGCGGAAGCGCGGCATCAGGCCGGCCCCGCCTGTGCCGTGAGCCTCGTGCCGGCCGGAAGCGGCGTTCCCCGCAGGAACTCCGCCGCCGCGAGCGGCTTGCCGCCCGCCTTCTGAAGTTTCAGCAGCCGGACGGCCCCCTCGCCGCAGGCGATCGTCAGAGCATCGTCGAGCACCGTGCCGGCCTCGCCGCTTCCCTCACCCACTTCGGAGGCCAGGACCTTCACCCGCTCCGGCTTGCCGCCGATCTCCGCCTCGAACCAGGCGCCCGGAAAAGGCGAGAGGCCGCGGATGTGATTGTGCACGACCGCTGCCGGCTTTAAAAAATCGATGCGCGCCTCGCCCTTGTCGATCTTGGCGGCATAAAGAACGCCCTCTTCGGGCTGCGGCTTCAGCGGCAGGTCGTTCGCCTCCAGCTTTTCCATCGCCTCGACCATGGCGCGGGCGCCGGCCTGCATCAGTTGGTCGTGCAGTTCGCCGGCCGTCATGTTCTCGCCGATCTCCACCTCACGGGTGAGCGCGACCGGGCCGGTATCCAGCCCCTTCTCCATCCGCATCACCATCATGCCGGTCTTTCCGTCGCCCGCCATGATCGCCCGCTGGATGGGCGCCGCTCCCCGCCAGCGGGGCAGGAGCGAGGCATGGCCGTTATAGCAGCCGAGCCGCGTGCCGCTGAGGATCGCCTCGGGCAGCAGCAGGCCGTAAGCCACCACCACCGCCACGTCGGCATCCAGCCTGCGGAACCTTTCCCGCTCTTCCGGATCCTTGAAGTTCACGGGCATGAAAACGGGAATCCCCAGCAATTCTGCAGCCTGATGCACCGGCGACTTTACGAGGTCGAGGCCGCGCCGCCCGCCCGGCCGCGGCGGCTGGGTATAGACCGCGGCGATCTCGTGGCCCGCCTGCTTCAGCGCCTGCAATGTCGGCACGGAAAATTCCGGCGTGCCCATGAAGATGATGCGAAGAGACATGATGCGATTTCCGCCCGTTCTGTTTCAGGCGCCTTCAAACGGGTTTACCAGCCGAAGATCAAGCCCCTCGAAGTCTTTTACGTTCCTGGTCGCCAGCGTCGCGCCATGGGAAAGGCAGATCGCGGCGATCATCGCGTCCTTGGCTTCCATGGGTCGGCCCATCCTCTTACGCCGTGCGCGAAGGATGCCGTAATAGTTAGCCGCTTGAATTGAGAACCCCAATATTCGTCCAAGAAACCGCTCTTGGACAGTATCGAACGCTTTCAACAGTTCAGCTTGTCGCCGCCCCTGCGGCAGCAATTCCAATCCATAACGCATCTCCGCGACGACGACCGTCGTCAGGAACAATGCCTCCACTTCATATTGAGAGAGCCACACCAGGAGATGCTCACTATGCTGCCGCCCCTGAAGCTCGGAGACGATGTTCGTGTCAAGAACGATCATTCGTCGAATCGTGGAGGTTCACGCTCGGGTTCGTGGCGCAGCGCATCGATTGCCGCGATCTCCTCTTCCGTCAAGCGCTCATCGCCCAGCGCCGAGCGCAACCATTCACCGGTAGAAACCGAACGATCCGCCATGAGATTTCTCTGAATGAGATAAATGGCCTCTTCCGAAAGGCTTCGGCCACTCTGCTTCGCGCGCTCCTGAAGCGCCCGCTTCAAAGCGTCATCCAAATTCCGGATCAGCAAGTCACCCATAGGCATCTCCTATGATATCACTGATATCATAGTCCTGCCGGCATCGGTTTTCAACGAAATCAGACGGCTTTGGCCTTGGCGGCCTTGGTGAACCTCTTGATCACCATATCGCGTTTCAGACGCGAGATATGGTCGATGAAGAGGACGCCGTTCAGATGGTCCATCTCATGCTGCAGGCAGGTGGCGAGCAGGCCATCGGCCTCGATCACATGTTCCTTGCCGTCGCGGCCGATATGCTTGACGGCGACGGCCGCCGGACGCTCCACTTCGGCGTAATATTCCGGAATGGAAAGGCACCCCTCTTCGTAGACCGAGCGCTCGTCGGAGGATTTGACGATTTCCGGATTGATGAAGACCTGCGGGTTCTTCTCCTCGCCTTCGCGCGCGACATCCAGGACGAGAATGCGGCGCGGCACGCCGATCTGGATCGCCGCAAGGCCGATGCCGGGCGCATCGTACATCGTCTCCAGCATGTCGTCGGCAAGGGTCAGGAGTTCGGCATCAACCCTTTCGATGGGCTTGGAAACCTGACGCAGGATCGGGTCGGGAAGTATAATCAGCGGCTTGATCGTCATGGCCTCCCATACCCCATCTTTTTTTCGGATGAAACAGAAATTGCGAGCCCCCGGCATGAAATGTTCACGTTTTGATCTTTTCAAGCCGGGGAATTCTGATAGGCTGATGCGATGGATGATCTTCTCGACCGCCTTCCCACGCTTCTGATGTCGCAGCAAATCATGGCGCTCGTCGCCGCGGCCGCGATCGTCATCGTGCTGCTTATCCTCCTTTTCGTGCGAAGCAGCGCCCGCCGCCGGCAGGAAGCTCTCGATCGGGCGGCGGAGGCCGAAGCCCGGCTTTCCGAACTCGTCCGGGTCCAGAGCGAGATGCAGGGCCGGCTTTCCAGCATGGCGGAGACGCTTTCGGCGCGGCAGTCGGAGCTCAACCAGGCGGTCAGCCAGCGGCTCGACGGCATGACGCACCGGATCGGCGCGACGCTCACCGAACAGACCCGATCGACGCACGAAAACCTCCGGCGGCTGCAGGAGAGGCTCGCGGTGATCGACGCCGCCCAGAGCAATATCCAGACCCTCGCCAAGGATGTCGTCGGACTTCAAGCCATCCTATCCAACAAGCAGACGCGCGGCGCCTTCGGCCAGGGGCGAATGGAGGCGATCGTCGCTGATGGCCTGCCGCTCGGCGCCTATGCCTTCCAGACCACGCTTTCCAACGGCACCCGGCCCGACTGCACGATCCGCATGCCGAACGGTGCTCCGCCGCTGGTGATCGACGCCAAGTTTCCGCTCGAAGCCTGGAACGCCTTCCGCGAGTCTGCCGCGCCGGAGGCCAGACGTACGGCGGCGCAGGCTTTTCGCCGCGATCTCGAAGTGCATATCCGCGACGTATCGGAAAAATACCTGATCGCGGGCGAGACCCAGGAGATGGCCTTCCTTTTCGTGCCGTCGGAATCGATCTTCGCCGAAATCCACGAGCACTTCGAAAGCGTGGTGCAGAAGGCGCAGCGCTCCCGCGTCGTCATCGTCTCGCCCTCCCTTCTGATGCTGTCGATCCAGGTCATCCAGGCCGTGCTCAAGGACCAGCGGATGCGCGAGCAGGCGCATCTGATCCAGGGCGAAGTCGCGCTGCTGATGGAGGACCTTTCCCGGCTCGACGACCGGACCCGCAAGCTGCAGGCGCATTTCCTCGCCGCCCAGAAGGATGTCGAGCAGATCATCACGTCGACCGACAAGCTCAACCGGCGCGGCGCGAAGATCGAAGCGCTGGAGCTGGAGGCGCCGATCGAGGCCGAGACCGCCCGCGACCTGCCGCAGGCCAAGGTGGTGGAAAGCCGCACCGGTCTCCTCAAGCTCAGGGTGGTTGACGAGGAGTGACGCTCTCGGGCAGTGTCGCGCGACTTCGAACCGACCAGACAGGCCTGCCCATGATCACCGTTTTCGGCTCCATCAACATGGACCTCATCGCCACGACCGAACGGCTTCCGCAGCCGGGCGAAACGGTCGCCGGAACCAGCTTCGCGACGGCGGCCGGCGGCAAGGGCGCCAACCAGGCGTTGGCCGCACGGCGGGCCGACAGCCAGGTCAGGATGGCGGGCGCGGTCGGGCAGGATAACTTTGCCGTTCCGGCCCTTGCGCTTCTCGATGACGCCAAGGTCGATCTTTCCGCCGTCGCCCGCGCCGGCGAGCCGACCGGCACGGCCCTGATCCTGGTCGGCGGCACGGGCGAGAACATGATCGCCGTCGTCCCCGGCGCCAACGGCACGGTGAGCGAGGCGCAGGCACGCGCCGCAGTCGATGCCATGCGGGCAGGCGATATCCTCATGCTGCAGCTCGAAATCCCGGCGGCAGCGGTGGAAGCGGCACTCGAGGCGGCGCGCGCCAAAGGCCTCAGAACGATGATCAACACGGCGCCGCTGACGGATGACGCGGCGCGGCTTGCCCGGCTGGCCGATATCGTCGTTGCCAACGAGACGGAATTCGAACTGCTTGCGGGAACCGCCATCCCGGATGCGACGGCCCGCAGGGCGGCGCTGGAAAAGCTGCATGCGGAGACCGGCCAGATATTCGTGGTGACGCTCGGCGGCGACGGTGTCGTCGCCATCCGGGACGGCGAGATCGTCTCCGCCCAGGGCCTCAAGATCGAGCCGGTCGATACGGTGGGTGCCGGCGACACGTTCTGCGGCTACCTTGCCGCGAGCCTCGATCAGGGTCTCGATTTTACCCAGGCGCTGCGTCGGGCGGCCGTCGCCGGCTCGCTCGCCTGCCTCACCCGCGGCGCCCAGCCGTCGGTTCCGCTCGCCGAATCGGTAGACGCGAGGGTCTGAGCCGATCCAATTTTAGTCAAAGTTAAGACATGCCTTCTAGGGTTGCAGCGGATATCTCCCGCGGGAACCGGGATTCGGCCACGACATCCGTCTCGCGCATTGCCCCATGAGGGGGCACTCCCCCATCCGCAATCCGAGGCAATCCATGTTGTCGCTGAAGATCAAATCCCTTTCCACCAAGCTCATATTGGTGACGGGCCTGGCCATCGCCGCCGTGCTCGTCGTTTCGAACCTCTTCCTGATCTCTCAGACACGCGGCCGCGTCGCGGCCCTCACGATGGCGCAGGCCGAGGCCGAAGCCCGTTCGATCGCCAACGAGGTGGCCGTCGACATGGGGCAGATCGCGGGTGCGGCCCGCTCGATCGCCGGCGTCATCGGCCGCGGCCATGCCGCCGGCTATCTCGACCGCAAGGGGGTGACGGACGCGCTGAAGGCCAATCTGGAGCAGAATGCCTTCGCCTACGGGAGCTGGTTCGCCGAAGTGCCCGGCGCGTTCGACGGCAGGAATGCCGAACTCGCCGGCAACAAGGAGATGGGCGCCAACAAGAAGGGCGAGCTCGCGCCCTATTGGACCAAGAGCCGTTCCGGCGAGATCGCCTACAGCGTCTTCGATATCGATACCCAGGCGGAGTGGTATTCGCTCGCGGCGAATTCGAAAAAGGGCTCGCTGACGCAGCCTTATGTGGAGAGCACGACCGGCGATGCGACCGCCATGAGCTCGGCCGCCTATCCGGTCTTCTCCGGCACGAGGCTCATCGGCGTCTCGGGGCTCGACGTCTCGCTTGCCACGCTTTCGAAGAAGCTGCAGGCCATTCGCCCCTTCGGCTCCGGCCGCGTCCTGCTGATATCCCAGGGCGGCAAGTGGATCGTTCCGGTCAGCCCGGACAGGCTGATGAAACCGGTGGAGGGCGAAAAGGCGGCGGAAACTCTCGCCGCGCTGAAAGCCAACACCCCCGCGCAGCTCCACGACCTGACGACCGATGCCGCCGAACCCTATGAGCGCGTCGTCTATCCTTTCACGGTGCCGGATCTCAACGCCACCTGGGCCATTGTCGTCGATGTGCCGCAGAGCGTGATCACGGCACCGGTTCACGACCAGACCCTGATGATGGTGCTCGGCGGCCTCATCGTCCTCGGCGCCTGTATCGCGACGCTCTATCTCGGCAGCAGCGTCTTCGTGCGCCGTCCCCTCGGCGCGCTCCTCGGCAGCGTCGATCTCCTGAGCCAGCGCCGCTTCGAGCAGCCGGTCGAAGGCCAGGCCCGCACGGACGAGATCGGTACGCTCGCCCAGTCGCTCGAGGGCTTCCGCCACACGCTGGCCGATGGCCGCCGTCTGGAAGCGGAGGCCGAGGCCCAGCGCTCCGCCGCCGAGACCGAGCGCAGCCGCTCCGAAAGCGAACGCGAAGCCAGTGCCCAGCAGCAGCAAAGGGTCGTCGGCTCGCTCGCGAAGGGCTTGGCGGAACTCTCCGCCGGCAATCTCGGCTACCGCATAGCGGACGAGTTTCCGGGCGACTATGCCAAGCTGAAGGTCGACTTCAACAAGGCGCTGGAAAGCCTGGAGGAGACGATCGCGACCGTCAATTCCACCGTCCACAACATCGGCAACGGCACCCGCGAAATCGCCGCCGGCGCGCAGGACCTGTCGCGCCGGACCGAACAGCAGGCATCGAGCCTGGAGGAAACGGCGGCCGCCCTCAACGAACTCACCGCACAGGTGAATTCCAGCGCCGAAAACGCGGGTTCTGCCGCCTCCACGGTCAATCTCGCCTGCGACGACGCGGAAAAGTCCGGCGAAGTTGTGCAGAAGGCTGTCGCCTCCATGCAGGGCATCGCCCAATCCTCGCAGGAAATCTCCCGCATCATCGGCGTCATCGACGAGATCGCCTTCCAGACCAATCTGCTGGCGCTCAATGCCGGCGTCGAGGCAGCCCGCGCCGGAGAGGCGGGCAAGGGTTTCGCGGTCGTCGCCCAGGAAGTGCGCGAGCTCGCCCAGCGCTCCGCCAATGCCGCCAAAGAGATCAAGGCGCTCATCAACGCCTCGACCACTCAGGTCGGCGAGGGCGTGGAACTGGTCGGCAAGGCGGGCGACACGCTGCAGAAGATCGCCGTGCAGGTCATGCAGATCAACGGACTGATCCGGCAGATCTCGGCATCCGCCAGCGAACAGGCGGCCGGTCTCAAGGAGATCAACTCCGCCGTCAACCAGATGGACCAGGTCACCCAGCAGAACGCAGCCATGGTGGAGGAAACCACCGCCGCGAGCACCGTGCTGAGCACCGAGGCGGAGACATTGAAGTCGCTGGTTGCCCGCTTCCGCGTCTCCGCGCATGCCGGCGGGGTCCAGATCGCGCCGCAGGCGCTGCGCCAGGTCGCCCAGACCATGCGGGCGCCGGTCGCAAGCCAGCCTGCACCCCGCGCCAGACCGGCCCCGAAGGCCGCCGTTGGCTACGGTTCGGCAGCCGCCGCCCCAGCAGACGACTGGCAGGAATTCTGAGCGATCATTTTTATCGGAATTCAAAGCCTCCAGCCCCCGGCCCAGTCTCTAACCGAAAGGTGGAATGCAAGCATCAAGCATATATCGATGCCGAAACCGCTCGATGAATGAACACCTCAGGCGATTTTGCTTGCTGGAAATACGCTCACAGCGCATTCTTCGCATTCAACTGTCGCTTGAATCCGGAGTTTTGCCACCGCTGGACGGGGGGGTGTTATGTCGGAAAAAGTAGCCATCCGCGAGCTGTTTGGCCTCGAACAGATGATGACGATCTTTCCATTGTACAGTCAGGTGAGCCATCTTAGCGAAGGTGCCGTTCGCGAGCGGCTGTCGGCCATGCTTGCGCAGAACAACTACCGCTGCATTGCGGCATACGTCGATGAGCGGATGGTGGGACTATCGGGTTTCTGGACAGGTACCCAGTTGTGGTGCGGCAAATATGTCGAGGCGGACCATGTGGTAGTGGACAGCAAGCTGCGCAGCCGAGGCATCGGCGGCAAGCTGATGGCATGGATTGAGGCGGAAGGAGAGCGGACGGAATGCGCCGTGATCCGCATCACCATGGCTCTGGGCAGGGAGCGTACACACCAGTTCTACGCGAGGAATGGATATTTCGACGATGGCCTGTTGATGGTGAAAGCTCTCAGTCGCGGCGCGGCCCAGTTTCCCGAGTATGTTTCTCAACGAGCGTAAGAGGCCCTGCCGGTTTCCTCCATGAGTGCTGGCGATCCTGACTTTGGCGGCAGGATCGCCAGCACTGCCCCTTCGATAAGTGTCTGTCACAACACTCCGCGAATGAGTTTGCGGCAGACATATGCGGCAGAAGGTATTCCACATTTGGTTAGGAACTGGCGGCTTTCTTCTCCTGCCGGTGCCCGTTGTTCCGTTCTCGATCGCCGTGATCTACAGTCCTGCGCCTCGTCAAATACCACCTGCCCCGCGCGGAGCGATCGTGACCGCCCGCATTCTTGCGGTCGGCGCTGCAACTCCCCATATAGTTTTCGAGTTGGCGGGCCGAATTTCGGACGCCGATATGGTCGCTTGCTGCAAGGACTGGACGATGAGCCGAATGACGCCGTTTGCAAGCCCGCTGCTTCTGGGCTTCGACGCCATGGAAAAGACCCTCGAACGCCTTGCCAAGGCGAACGACGGCTATCCCCCCTACAATATCGAGCGCCTCCGGGCGGATGCCGACGCCCCCGAACGGCTGAGGATCACGCTTGCAGTCGCCGGCTTCTCGGAAACGGAGCTCGATGTGACGATCGAGGAAAACCAGCTCGTCATCCGCGGACGCCAGGTGGAACAGGGCGAACGGGATTATCTCTATCGCGGCATTGCGGCGCGCCAGTTCCAGCGCGTGTTCGTGCTCGCCGACGGAATGCAGGTTTCCGGTGCCTCGCTGAAGAACGGCCTTCTCTCCGTCGACCTGATCCGGCCGGAGCCGGAACGCATGGTGCGAAAAATTAACATTTCCGTCTCACAGTAGGTCAACAGCGTTAATGCCGTTGCGTCCTCAATACTGGAGGCTGGAATGCTCCTGAAAGAAGCGAATACGCGTTTGTCGCAGTCCGAACTTGCCCATCTTGGCACCGGAGAGGTCGGATATATTCGCAAGATGCGGTCGGACGAAGTGTCCCGCTGCTTTCCCGAAGCCCCGGAAATCGATCCGAATCTCGACCTCTGGGCCTTGTTCGGCGCCGACGGCACGCCGATCCTTCTGACCGACAACCGCTCCAGCACCTTTTTCAAGGCTGCTGAAGACGACCTGAAAACCGTCAGCCTGCACTGACGCTTTCCGGTCCTATACCTTGCGAAACGTCAGATAGGCCGAGGAACGGCCTTCACGGCGGGCCTTGTTCTCGTACCGCGTCCCCGGCCAGCCGGCGAAGGGGGTCAGCCAGTCGGACGATTGTTCCGCCTGCCATTGGAATCCGCCGTGATCGCGGCAATGGATCAGCGTCCAGTTGACATAGGTGTCGATGTCGGACGCGAAGCAGAACAGTCCCTCCGGCTTCAGCACGCGGTGGAAGCGGTCGAGATTGACCGCGGAGACGAACCGCCTTTTCCAATGTTTCCGCTTCGGCCACGGGTCCGGATAAAGCAGGTCGATGCGGTCGAGAGACGCGTCCGGCAGCCAGTCCAGCACCTGCGTGGCGTCGTCGTCATAAACGCGGATGTTCTTCAAACCCAGCGCGTCCACGCGCGTCAGAAGCTTCGCCATGGAATTGACGAAGGGCTCGATGCCGATGAAGCCCGTCTTCGGGCTTTCCTGCGCGCGATGGACGAGATGTTCGCCGCCGCCGAAGCCGATCTCCAGCCGCAGTTCCTCCACCGGAACAGGAAAGAGTTCTGAAAGCCTCGCGGGCGCGGGCGCTTCAAGATCGAGCTTCAACGCCGGCAGCAGCGTTGCCAGACCTTCCGCCTGCCGCTCACGCAGCGGCTTTCCCTTGCGACGTCCGAAGAAGGCTTCGGTGGCGCGGCTCGGGTGCTGCTGTTCGGTCATGGGCACTTCTCTCATGATAAAGCGGGCGTCTCCTCCAGGAGGCACCCGCTTTACAGTTTTCTTGAGCGGTCCGTAAAGGCCCGATCAGGCTGCCTTCAGCGTCTCTTCCTTCAGAGCGTCCTTGAGCGGCTTCACGAGGTCGGTCTTCTCCCAGGAGAAGGAACCGTCGCGGCCGGCCTTGCGTCCAAAGTGGCCGTAAGCGGAGGTCTTGGCGTAGATCGGCTTGTTGAGGTCGAGGTGACGGCGGATGCCGGACGGCGACAGGTCCATGACCTTGCGGATCGCGGCTTCGATCTGGTCTTCCGTCACGCCCTTGCCGGTGCCGTGCAGGTCGACATAGATCGACAGCGGCTGGGCGATGCCGATCGCGTAGGAGAGCTGGATCGTGCAGCGGTCGGCAAGGCTTGCGGCAACGACGTTCTTTGCCAGATAACGGGCGGCATAGGCGGCGGAACGATCGACCTTGGTCGTGTCCTTGCCGGAGAAGGCGCCCCCGCCATGCGGTGCTGCGCCGCCATAGGTGTCGACGATGATCTTGCGGCCAGTGAGGCCCGCGTCACCATCCGGACCGCCGATGACGAACTTGCCGGTGGGATTGATGTACCACTTGCAGTCCTTGTCGATCGGGAGATCGCCGAGCGCTTCGCGGATATAGGGTTCGACGACCGCACGAACCTTCTTGGAGTCCCAGCTTCCGTCGAGGTGCTGGGTGGAGAGAACGATCGAGTCGACGCAGGCCGGCTTGCCGCCGTCGTAACGGACGGTCACCTGGCTCTTCGCATCCGGGCCGAGCTTGCCGGCGTCGCCTTCGCCCTTCTTGCGGGCGGCGGCGAGGAGCTGCAGGATCTTGTGGGAGTAGTAGATCGGTGCCGGCATGAGGTCCGGCGTTTCCTTGCAGGCGTAACCGAACATGATGCCCTGGTCGCCGGCGCCCTCGTCGCCCTGCTGGTCGGCGGCGCTGTCAACGCCCTGGGCGATGTCGGCGGATTGGGAGTGCAGGAGCACGTCGATCTTCGCCGTCTTCCAGTGGAAGCCGTCCTGCTCGTAGCCGATGTCGCGGATCGCCTTGCGGGCAGCCGACTTGAACTTCGAAGGATTGATGACGTCCTTGCCGTCCTTGTCCTTCTTCATCAGGCTCGGCGGCAGACGCACCTCGCCGGCGATGACCACGCGGTTGGTGGTCGCAAGCGTCTCGCAGGCGATGCGCACCGTCCACGGATCGATGCCGCTCTTGGCCGCCTCACGGTACACAAGATCCACGATTTCATCGGAAATACGGTCACAAACCTTGTCCGGATGGCCCTCGGCTACGGACTCGCTGGTGAACAGGTAACTTGCGCGCATTACGGGATTCCCCTCAAAGAAACGAACGCGCCTGTGTTAGTGATTTCCGTCGACAAAAACAAGCGCACAACGACATAAATATATCTTTATGTGTACAATCACAACCTTCTCGCAACAGAAGGCGCAGAAAAAAGAAGGCAAGAAAAAAGCGGCCCTGGGGCCGCTTTCCACGAGAATGCTTCCTTCGCCTCATTCGACCTCGGCATCCGCGGCGAGCGCCTTGACGAGATCGACCACGCGCCGGCGCACCTTCGGATCGGAAATCTTCACGAAAGCCCGGTTGAGCTGCAGGCCCTCGGAGGAAGAGAGGAAATCGACCACGTAGTTCGAGCTCGAGGCTTCCGCCATGCCGCCCGGATTGCCCGACTGCTCGCCCGGAGCGTCCTCGAAGAAGAAGGAAACCGGAACGTTGAGAATGCTGGAAATGTTCTGCAGGCGGCTGGCGCCGACGCGGTTCGTGCCCTTCTCGTATTTCTGAATCTGCTGGAAGGTAATGCCAAGGCTTTCACCCAGCTTTTCCTGGCTCATCCCGAGCATTGTCCGGCGAAGGCGAATCCTGCTCCCGACATGGATGTCTATCGGGTTCGGCTTCTTCTTGTTTTCAATCATAGCGATGTCCTGACGAAGTTTCTGTTCAATCCTCACAACCCGGTCTGCGTGTGGAGCTACACTTCGCGCGGTTGGTCACAATAGGCTCAACGTGTGAAGCATAAGTCGAGACGAAAGGCTGACACCACTATGCAATTTTAGGGGTTTTCGGTCAATTCGTCCGGAAATTAAAACCCACACGCGAGACGACTGCAATCAACAACATAGACATCAGCACCAACCAGAAGTACCTCTCACGGGCGCTCCTGCCCCAATGCGGAACCGGGCCACTCTCCATAGTTGCGTCCATCACACCTTTTTGATTGTAGCCGACACCCCTTATTAGCCTTCCGTAGGGATCGACAACGGCCGAAATGCCCGTATTGGCGCCGCGAATCAGCGGCAGGCCGTTTTCGACGGCGCGGATCCGGGCCTGCTGAAAAT
The DNA here is from genome assembly GCF_051400715.1 of Neorhizobium descurainiae. NCBI lineage: Bacteria > Pseudomonadati > Pseudomonadota > Alphaproteobacteria > Hyphomicrobiales > Rhizobiaceae > Neorhizobium > Neorhizobium descurainiae. Next base: position 109,496 of record NZ_JBLFFK010000017.1, on the reverse strand, counting down.
GCTGATAGGGACCCGGCGTCGCCCCGAACCAGCCGTCGTTGGTGACGTTGAGAAGGGCGCTCGTCCGCTTCACGTCGTCGCCGATCTCGTCCGGGAAGATCGCCTCGTAGCAGATCAGCGGATAGAAGGTCCTGCCGCCCGGCAGCGTCAGCAGGGCGCGCGCCGGGGCTGCGGTGAAGCCGCCCGGCATGGCGATGGCGTCGGAAATGCCGAGACTGCGCAGCAGGTCTTCATAGGGCACGTATTCGCCGAACGGGACGAGATGCACCTTGTCCGATGCGGAGACGATCTGGCCCTCGCCGTCGATCACATAGATGGAATTGTAGAACCGGGGCGCAAAACCGGCACCGGCATCTTCCGACCGCACCGCCCCGGTGACGAGGACCTGACCGTCCTGAAGGACTTCGGCGATGCGGGTCAGCGCATCCGGGTTCTGGGTGATGATGAAGGGTACGGAGGTTTCCGGCCAGACGACGATGTCCGGCCGCTTGCCCCCGTTTTCGGGCGGCAGGGCGGAGAGCGCCAGATGCTCCTCGAAGATCGCCGCGCGTTCCGCATCGTCCAGCTTGCGGGCCTGGTCGATCGCCGGCTGGACGATGCGCACGGTCGTCTGCCCCTCGGCGGGTGCCACTGGAACGGCGTCGGCGACATGGAGCCGGTAGGCGCCATAGCCGAGATGGGCGCAGAACAGCAGCGACGCGAGCGTCAGGCCGGTGCGCATGCCCTTTCTCGTGCCGATCAGCGCCGGGGCCGAAAAGACGAAGACGGCAAGAACGGTCACGCCGAAAATGCCGAGCACGGCCGCCGACTGCATCATCAGCGGCATCGGCATGGCGCCGTATCCCACCGCGTTCCAGGGAAAGCCCGTGGCGACGATGCCGCGCAGCCATTCGGCGACGCCGAAGCCGAAGGCGAGCGCCGCGATCCGCCCGAAGCCGTCCGACCAAAGGATGCGGGCGAGCGCGGTCGCGAGGCCATAGAAGAGTGCGAGATAGGCCGGCAGGCCGAGCACCGCGAGCGGCAGCGCCCAGGCGAACTCGTCGGCTTCCACCAGGAGCGCGTTGCCGAGCCACCAGAGGCTCGCCACGAAATAGCCGAAGCCGAAAACCCAGCCGACCCAGAAAGCGGAGCGAAGTCGCGCCCAGACGCCGCCGTCGGGATTGCCGGTCGAACCGTCCATCAGCCAGACGAGCAGCGTGAAGGAGATGGAAAGCGCCGCAAAGAAGCCGAAGGGCGGCAGCGCCAGCGCGCCGGCGGCGCCGGCAAGAAACGCGACTATGGCGCGTGGAAAGCCCCAGAGAAGCATGATCCTGCCCGCAAGCCGCTCCATGGATTTCCCCTTCTGCCCCGAATCAGCCGCCGCAGTCTTCCAAAAAACGGCGGACTTGTCGTGAGGTCAAAGGGGCGCAGCCATCTGCCGGATCATTGGCTGGGCCGGTCGGCATCCGGAACCTTGGGAGGCGGCGGCAGCAGGGCAGCCGGCGTGTGGTCGCTGAGCAGTACCTCGCCTTCCTTCTGGCGGCGGCGGGCGAGCGTCCGCTTGCGCATGATGCGCACGCGCTTGATGCGCCGCGGATCGGCCTCCAGGATCTGGAATTCGAAACCGGGCACCGCCTGCACCACCTCGCCGCGCACGGGAATGCGGCCGAGCGCGGAGAAGATCAGGCCGCCGAGGGTATCGACGTCCTCGAGCCGGTCCCTGATGTCGAAATCGGGGCCGATCGCCGCGGCGATCTCTTCCAGCTCGATGCGGGCATCGGCCACGAAGACATCCTCGCCGGCGCGGGAAAACATGACTTCCTCGTCGTCGTGCTCGTCCTCGACATCGCCGATGACCATTTCGACGATATCCTCATGGGTGACCAGGCCGTCGGTGCCGCCGTATTCGTCGATGACGAGCGCAAGCTGGGTGCGCGCCGCCTGCATGCTCTGCAGCAGGTCGGACGCCAGCATGGAAGGCGGCACGAACAGGATCTTGCGGATCAGCCCGGCTTCCGCGACCGTCTGTTCGAGATCGACCCGGCCGAGGTCGAAGGCAGGCCGCGGCACGCGGACGGCCTTTTCCGGCTTTTCCGGCTTTTCCGGCTTGTCGGTGGCAAGCGGCATCGGCTGCGACGGGGCGGCCCTCGCGCTCGTCCGGCGCTTGTTGCGCGCCTGCTTGGCGAGATAGGAAAGCAGGTCGCGGATGTGCACCATGCCGCGCGGATCGTCGAGCGTGTCCGAATAGACCGGCATGCGGGAGCGGCCCGTCTCCTCGAAATGGATGAGCAGCTCGCCGATGGTCATGGTCATGTCGACCGCCTCGATATCGGCGCGCGGCACCATGAGGTCCTCGACCCGGACCTCGCGGAAACGCAGGATATTGTGCAGCATCGCCCGCTCTTCGGGCGAAAAGGCATTGCTGACATTGGCATCGGTCATCAGCGCGTCGGCGAGATCCTCGCGGAGCTTCTCCCCCTGGGACGGGCGGAGCAGCCTCAAGGCGCGCGACCAGAAAGAGCTTTGTCTACTTGGGGTTTCCGCTCGTGACGGACTACTGCCCTCTTCCGAAGACGTGGAGTCGGCGTCCTTGCCCTCTCGGGCAACATTGCTCGATAAATCGTTCATGGTTCCAATACTATACTATCGGGTCCTGTCCCGCATAGGGGTCAGATAGGCCGAGCACCGCCAAAATGCGAGTCTCCAGCGCTTCCATTCTTTCCGCCTCGCCGGTTTCCATGTGGTCGTAGCCGAACAAATGCAGGAAACCGTGGACGAGCAGATGGGTCAGATGATCCTCGAAACTCTTGTCGAGATCAACCGCCTCGCGCCCGACGGTCTCGCGGGCGATGACGATATCGCCGAGCATCGGCCCGGGCATCCCGCCCGGTTCGAGCGGAAAGGCGGGAAAGGAGAGCACGTTGGTCGGCTTGTCCTTGCCGCGCCATTCGGCATTGATCTCCTGGATCGAGGCGTCGTCGGTGAAGACCAGCGACAGTTCCGGCGCCGTCTGCGGAAAAGGCTGCCCTTCCTCATCCGCCAGCAGGTCCGCCGCCGTGCCCAATGCCCTTTCGCTCAGCAGGAGAAGGGCGGACTCATCGGGCCATCCCTCGTTTTCCACCGTGATCTGTATGTCGAGCTTGGACATGAGCTTCGGTCTCGACCTTCAGCGGTCGAGGTCCTCGCTTTCCTCATGGACGGCATATTGCGCGTCGTAAGCCTGAACGATGCGGCCGACCAGCGGATGGCGGACGACGTCCGTGTCCTTGAAGCGGACCACCGAAATGCCTTCGACGCCCTTCAATATCTGCAGCGCCTCGACCAGGCCGGACTTGACGCCGCGCGGCAGGTCCACCTGGCTCGGATCGCCGGTGACCATCATCCGGGCATTCTCGCCGAGGCGGGTCAGGAACATCTTCATCTGCATCGACGTGGTGTTCTGCGCCTCGTCGAGGATGACGGCGGCATTCGCGAGCGTCCGGCCGCGCATGAAGGCGAGCGGCGCGATCTCGATGACGCCGGCGGTGATCGCCCGCTCCACCTTGTCGCCCGGAATCATGTCGTAGAGCGCGTCATAAAGCGGCCGGAGATAGGGATCGACCTTCTCCTTCATGTCGCCCGGCAGGAAGCCCAGGCGCTCGCCGGCCTCGACGGCGGGACGCGACAGGATGATGCGATCGACCGCGCCGCGCTCCAGAAGCTGGGCGGCATGGGCGACGGCGAGATAGGTCTTGCCGGTGCCGGCCGGGCCGACGCCGAAGACGAGCTCGGACCGTTCCAGCGCCCGAATATAGGCGTCCTGCGTCGGCGTGCGGGCCGCGATCGTCTTCTTGCGGGTGGAAATCTGCGCCATCGAAAGCTTTGCTTTGCGCTCCAGAGTGGGGAGGGTGAGCTGGTCGTCCGCGGCCTGCGCCATGCGGATCGCGCCTTCGACGTCGGACGTTTCGACCGAACCGCCCTTCTGAAGCCGCTCATAAAGGAAATCGAGCGCCCGGCGCGCCTGGTTGGTGGCCGTCACATCGCCGGAGATAGCGACCGAATTGCCGCGCGGCCGCGCATCGATATGGAGCCGCTCTTCCAGCAGCTTCAGGTTCTGATCGAACTGGCCAAAAAGCTCGCCCGCGAACCTGTTGTTCTCGAACGTCAGGACGAAGTGATTGGCGTCGGTCGCGGCGGAACGGGGTTGGCGCGCAGATGAGGAAACCAATTCACGTCCGTTCAAGCAGGCTCGCTCCTCAGTAATTCTGGGCTCCTATTAAACTTCCTGCCGGTTCGGCAAACAAGCTGTTGGGGCCGGTTCCGATGATTCGTACTTGGATAATGTCACCGATTTGCGATGCTTTTGCATCAACATTCACGGACTGCAGCCAGGGCGAACGCCCGATCACCTGACCCGGCATGCGGCCGGGCTTCTCCAGCAACAGCTCGATGACCTTCCCAATGCAGGATTTGGAGAACTCCGCCTGCTGTTTCAAGAGCAGCGCCTGCAATCTTTCGAGCCGTTCGGCCTTCACCTCTTCCGGTACCTGGTCGGAAAGCTCCGCGCCGGGCGTGCCGGGGCGGGTGGAATATTTGAAGGAGAAGGCCTGGGCGTAGTTCACATCCTCGACGATGCGGAGCGTGTCCTCGAAATCCTTGTCGGTCTCGCCCGGAAAGCCGACGATGAAATCGCCCGACATGGCGATGTCCGGCCGGGCCTCCCGGATGCGCTCGATGAGGCGGAGATATTCGGCGGCCGTGTGGCGGCGGTTCATGGCTTTCAGGATGCGGTCGGACCCCGCCTGCACCGGCAGATGCAGATAGGGCATCAGGGCACGCAGATCGCGATGCGCCGCGATCAGCCGGTCGTCCATGTCCCGCGGATGGCTGGTCGTGTAGCGCAGCCGGGCGAGACCCGGAATTTCCGCGAGCCGGTAAAGCAGGTCGCCGAGGCCCCATTCGCCGCCGGTCGGGCCGGCCGAGCGCCAGGCATTGACGTTCTGGCCGAGCAGCGTGATCTCGCGCACGCCGCCCTCGACCAGGCGCTCCGCCTCGTCGAGGATCTGCCGGACCGGGCGGGAGACTTCCGAACCGCGGGTATAGGGTACGACGCAGAAGGTGCAGAACTTGTCACAGCCTTCCTGCACGGTCAGGAACGCCGTGACGCCGCGGGAGCGGATTTTCGCCTTCTCGGTCGCCGGCAGGTGCTCGAACTTGTCCTCGACGGCATATTCCGTGTCGACCACACGGGTTCCGGCGCGGGCGCGCCTCAGCGCTTCCGGCAGGCGGTGGTAGGTCTGGGGTCCGATCACCACGTCGACGGCCGGCGAGCGGCGCAGGATCTCCTCGCCTTCCGCCTGGGCGACGCAGCCGGTGACGCCGATCATCAGCTCCCTGCCTTCGGCGGCACGGTCCTTCTTCATCTCGCGCAGGCGGCCGAGCGCCGAATAGACCTTGTCGGCCGCCTTTTCGCGGATATGGCAGGTGTTGAGGAGGATCAGGTCCGCCTCGCCCATGTCTTCCGTCGTGACGTAACCGTCGCCCGCCAGCGCATCGCTCATGCGGGTCGAGTCATAGACATTCATCTGGCAGCCGTAGGTCTTGATGAAGACCTTCCGCGTATTGGGGCGGCCGTTCAGGCGCTGGACAGCCTCTTCGGCCCCAGGGGCAGCAGTGGCGGAAAGGGAGACGTGTTCGTTCATGGGCGCTTCCATACCCCAAGAAAGCCGGGAAATGAAGCGTTTCCTGATGAGGGCATTGGGGCAAGCTCGTCCCTCCACCAATCAAGAGAGCGGGTAGGCCCCTCACCCGGCCTCCGCTTTGCTCGGCCACCAACCGGGACGGGTCGACGGCCCCGTCCCGTCCTCCGGACCCCCGAGGGGAGAGGAGGAACGGAGACGTCGCGGCATTCCCTCTTCTCCCCGTCGGGGAGAAGGTGCCGGCAGGCGGATGGGGGGCCACACGAACTCGACTGCCGTTGCTTGTTTCAGCTCTGATCGTAATCCCGGCCGCGCAGGTGCCTCACCAGCATGCGGCGGAGCTGGTTCGTCACCCTCTGGCTCAGATGCTTGCGGTTGTCCCCGGCGCGGAAATCGACCGTTTCGCCGAAGGCCACGTCCACGTCGAGCGCGCCTTCCTTCAGGACGCCGAGCAGATGCGGGCCGAGTTCGATATCGCCCGGCCAGGCGGCGATCGGCCGGTGATAGCGGCCCATCGCCATGCCATGGACTCGGGTATAGGCGATCGCCACGGGCTGGATGTGGACGATGCCCTCCTTCGTATGGGGGACGGCGGCGGCGGCCGCGCCGAAGAGCGAGGACTTCACCTCCAGGAGCCGGTTGCCGTCCGACGTGGTGCCTTCCGGGAAGAGCACGACGATCTCGCCGGCCTTCATGCGCTCGGCGATCTCGTTCACCTGCTCGCCGGTGCGGCGCTTCTGTTCGCGGACCACGAAAATGCTCTTCTGCAGCTTGGCGAGCGTGCCGAAGATCGGCCATTCCGAAACTTCCATCTTGGCGATGAAGACGACGTCGGCGATCGCGCCGAGCACAAGGATATCCTTCCAGGAGACATGATTGGAGGCGAGCATCAGCGGCCGGCGGCGCTCGATCCTTCCATGGACGTGGATGCGGATGCCGAGCAGGAAGCAGGCCGTGCGGTGCCAGTAGCGCGGGAGATAGCGGCGGATCTTCAGGTCAAAGGCAAGACCGATCAACTGGAACGGCAGGATGATCAGCGTGACCGCGAAAAGGACGACGATGACGATGCCGATCCGAACCCAGGTGATCACTTATCGTCCTTATCCAGCGGGATGCCGTAAAGCTCCAGCCGGTGGCCGACGAGACGGAAGCCGTGCTCGCGGGCGATACGCTCCTGCAGCGCCTCGATCTCCGCCGAGCGGAATTCGATGACATTGCCGGTATTGAGATCGATCATGTGGTCGTGATGTTCTTCCGGCACCGTCTCATAACGCGAGCGGCCGTCACGGAAATCGTGCCGTTCGATGATTCCCTCGTCCTCGAACAGTTTCACCGTGCGGTAGACGGTGGAAATCGAGATGCGCGGATCGACCCTGGAGGAGCGGCGGTAGAGCTCCTCGACATCCGGATGGTCGTCGGATTCCTGGAGAATGCGGGCAATGACGCGGCGCTGGTCCGTCATTCGCATGCCTTTTTCGGCACACAGCTCCTCCAGGGTTTTGGAAAGGTCTGTCATGTCGTTTTGGCCTTCGAAACGTTCCAGTGCAAAACAACGGACTAGCGAAGAACGCGGCTCATGACAAGCGCCGCGGATCGCGCTCCGTCCGGGCCGGTGTAATAGGCCGGCCGCTCGCCGACCTTCACGAATCCGAGCTTGCGGTAGAGCTCAACTGCCGCCCGATTCTCCGCCTCGACCTCGAGAAACATGCGCTCGCCGCCGCGTGCCGCAGCCTCCCGCAGGGCTGCCTGCATGAGGCGCCAGCCGAGACCCTGGCGGCCGAATTTCTCGTTGACGGCGACGGTCAGAATTTCCGCTTCGCCGGCCGCTTCCCGGGACAGCACGAAACCGCCGAGCGGTTTCGAAAAGAAAGCATTGGTCTGACGCGCCGCGAAACCGAAGACATTGTGCTGCAGAAGCAGGTTCTGGAACTCGCCGTCGCTCCACTGCCGCGGGAAACGCGAGCCATGCAATTCGGATATTTCCGCGCAATCGGCAATCTCGATCGGCACGACTTCGAAAAACGGTTTCCAGCTCAGATAATCGTCAAGCATCGGTCATTCACGGGCAAGGGCGAATCCGGTTTGCGGTTTCGCATCGGGTCCGCGAAGATACAACGGTTTTGGCCGGTCCGCACCTTCAGGTTTTTCCGCGCCGATGCGGGCGACCATGGCGATATCGAAACGGTCCCGCCCCTCGAACGCGGCCTCTCCCTTGGCAGGGGAGTGCTCCACCCAGGACCCTGTTGCCGCAGCGGAAAGGGAGGCGATCAGCCTGGAGACTTCTTCCGGCGAAAGCGCAGCAGGTTCGCTCAAGGGGAAGCCCTCAGCGGAAAAGGCCTGGGCATAGACCTCGTTGCGCTTGGCATCCATGGCGGCGACCACCGGCCGGCCGGGATGCCCAGCCAGATGGCTCCGCGCCAGAACCTCGAGCGTCGTCACGCCCACCGATCCGACGCCGAGCGCAAGGGCAAGACCCCGCGCCGCCGCGACACCGACGCGAATGCCGGTGAAGGAGCCTGGGCCGACGACGACGGCAATCCGTCCGACGGCGGCGAGCTGAAGATTGGCGGCGGCGAGCGCCTGGTCGATCACCGCCATCAGCCGCTCGGCATGCCCCTTGCCGATCGTTTCGGTGACCGCGGAAAGCACTTTGCCCGCCGCACCGTCATAGAGCGCGGCGGAGCAATCCACTCCGGCGGTATCGATGGCCAAAACGATCATAAACGGGGCTGCCGGACCTTAGAGAGCCTCGACCGCCTGAACTTCCGGGACGAAATGGCGCAGCAGGTTCTGCACGCCGTGCTTCAGCGTCGCCGTGGACGACGGGCAGCCGGAGCATGCACCCTTCATGTTGAGGTAGACCGTGCCGTCGCGATAGCCCTTGAAAGTGATGTCGCCGCCATCCTGGGCGACGGCCGGGCGGACGCGGGTCTCAAGCAGCTCCTTGATGGTCGCGACGAGAGTTTCGTCGTCCTCGTCGAAGAACTCGCCTTCCTGGTCGAAAGCCTCGGCAAGCGTGGAGGAACCGCCCATGACCGGCTGGCCGGACATGAAATGCTCCATGATCGAACCGAGGATCGCCGGCTTCAGGTGCTGCCACTCTGCACTGTCCTTCGTGACGGTGATGAAATCGTAGCCGAAATAGACGCCGGTCACCCCGTTGATCGCGAAGAGACGGGAGGCGAGCGGAGAGGCTTCCGCCTCGCCGGCATTGCGGAAATCCGCGGTTCCGCGCTCCATGACCACCTTGCCGGGCAGGAACTTGAGCGTCGCCGGATTGGGCGTGGCTTCCGTCTGAATGAACATCTCGTCTCTCCTGGGCTTGCCTGGGCTAAAGCGCGCCTTGCAAATTTAGAATTCTTCAAAAGAAGATAAGCCTTATCAGCTTTTCGTTCAAGTGCGCCTTTGCCCTTTCCGGGTCAAGAGCACTTCAGCAAAGCGCGTCGATTTCCTCGTCGGTCAGTGTATCAGGAAGCACGGTGACGGGGATGGGAAAAGCGGCCGCGCGGCCGGCGACGGCGGAAACCAGCGGCCCCGGCCCTTCCTTGGCGGAGGCCGCCGCCAGAACCAGGATCGCGATATCCCGGTCCTCCTCGACCAGCTGGTTGATCTGCTCGGTGGCGCTGCCTTCGCGGATGACGATCTCGGGATCGATGCCGATCGTCTCGCGCACCTTCTGCGCCGCCTTGGCCATGACCGCTTCGGCCTCCTCGCGGGCCTCGGCGCGCATGATCTGCTCGACACCCAGCCATTGCTGGAAATCCCCTTCGGGGATCACGAAGAGGAGAACCAGGCCGCCGTTGGAGTTCTTGGCGCGGCGGCCCGCATAATGGACCGCCTTTTCGCATTCCGGCGTGGCATCGATGACGGCCATGAACTTGCGCCGGTGTCCTTCAAGCCGCGAAAGCCGTTTCGAAACCATGCCCGCCCCCTATCTAGCACGTACTCGACCGAAGCAGTCGTGATGCGGAATTTAGAGCGTTCGGCAGAAAATGAAAACCCACGAAGATATTGCGGTGGTTCGTTGCCGAGCCGTCATGCTCGGGCTTGTCCCGAGCATCTGCGTCGGTTCGATATAACTGACGCGCGGCAGATCCTCGGGACAAGCCCGAGGATGACGCCCCAAGAAAAGCGGGCTGAGGTCACCGCAGGAAGCCGACGATGTCGAAGACGTCCGCCATCACCTTTTCGGCCCGGGCGCGGGCCCGCTCGCCGCCATCCCTGAGGATCCCGTCGATATGGCTCGTGTCGTCCATCAGGCGGCGCATCTCGGAGGTGATCGGCGAGAGCACGTGCACGGCAAGATCGGCAAGCGCCGGCTTGAAGACCGAGAACTGCCGTCCGCCGAATTCGGTAAGCACGTCGGCCTTGGTCCTGTCGGCGAGCGCGGCATAGATGCCGACGAGGTTGTCGGCTTCCGGCCGGTCCTTGAGCCCCTCCACCTCGCCCGGCAGGCCTTCCGGATCGGTTTTCGCCTTGCGGATCTTCTTGGCGATCTCGTCGGGATCGTCCATCAGGTTGATGCGGGAGAGATCGGACGGGTCGGACTTCGACATCTTCTTGGTGCCGTCGCGCAGCGACATGACGCGCGGCGCCGGGCCCTCGATCAGCGGCTCGACCAGCGGGAAATAGCCATGGATCGGTTCCTCGCCGACGACCATGTCGACGCCGGTGCCGGTTGCCCTGATCTTCTCCTGGAAGTCGATGTTGAACTTCTGGGCGATGTCGCGGGCAAGCTCCAAATGCTGCTTCTGGTCGTCGCCGACCGGCACGTGGGTGGCGCGGTATACGAGGATGTCGGCCGCCATCAGGCTCGGATAGGCGAGCAGGCCGAGCGAGGCGTTCTCGCGGTCCTTGCCGGCCTTGTCCTTGAACTGGGTCATGCGGTTCATCCAGCCGATGCGGGCGACGCAGTTGAAGACCCAGGCGAGTTCCGCGTGCTGCGGCACGGCCGACTGGTTGAAGACGATATGCTTCCTCGGGTCGATGCCCGAAGCGATGAAGGCGGCGGCGATCGAGCGGATCTGGCCGCGCAGGTCGTCGTGCACGAGCTGGGCCGTGATCGCATGCAGATCGACGACGCAATAGATGCAGTCGTTGTTCTCCTGCAGCGCCACGAACTTGCGAATCGCGCCGAGGTAATTGCCGAGATGGAGATTGCCGGTCGGCTGAACGCCGGAAAAGACAAGCGGTTTGAAAGTGTTCATATCGTCCTCGAACAGGCTGGTGGAAGGCCCCAGGCCTTGGGAATTGCGCAACTCCGGGAGGTTTGAACGTCTCCGGCGATTACGCCCCGCGGGCCATGTAGCTAACGGGCGGGCTTATGCACAGGTGACGGGGTGCAATCAAGGGCTCACTTCGTTTCAACGCAATTCCGGAGAACGGGCATGATGGCTCCCCCGGTAATTTCAGGTGACGGCGGGTTATGCGCCAGGCGCGCGCGGCATTCAAAAAGGCAGAATCCGCCCTTGGCGATCTTGGTTATTTTCAGTTTCGGCCGGGACACGTCGTGTGCCTCGTATTGAATTTTTATATGTGACACGCGACGTGTCCCGTTCGGTCAGTTTTTCCGCGCAACTCCGGTCCCTCTGCGGCGGTATGGTCTTATGTCCTTGCGGATGCCATACCGGGTTGTGTGCGACACACGCACGCCCCGCCTTAAGACGGGAGGGGGACCATTTTCTGCGCAGCCCCCGACAACCCGCCTGCATCAACGGCAGACCGCCAGGGCACCGGTCCCGTCTCGCCGGCGATGCGCATCCGGTGTAGCCGAAACGGAACGAGCAAAGCATGGCACGGGTTTGATGGACGGGGATGAACGGAGGTGATTTTTTCTGCCGGTTTTTTCAAGGCATTGATTTTCCTTGTGGTACCCCCCTCTGCCCTGCCGGGCATCTCCCCCTCAAGGGGGGAGATCGGATGGGCGCACGGGCTTCCCCAAACAACAAACGCCGCTACCCGGCACATCATCGATTTGGCAGGAAGAGCTTGCCGCTTGTGATCTCCCCCCTTGAGGGGGAGATGTCCGGCAGGACAGAGGGGGGTGTGGCGGTCCGATTGCGTTGGGTACAAACGCAGGCTGCTCCTGCTTCCACTCAGAACATTCATCCCTCTCAGACCGGCTTCCGCGTGTACCGCTGAGGGCAAAACCGCTACCGCTTCCAGCGAGACCTCGGCACCCAAGTAGTAAATTCTACTCACCCCTCTCCAAAAAGGTTAACGAGAATTAGCCTTTTAGGCGGCTAAATTCCTATTTTTGAGCAAAAGCCTCCTTATTCCCGCCTCTTTTGGAAAAGAAATACCCGACCAACACCACGGTTAACCGGTCATGAAGACCGGTCTCTTCACGGGGGATACCATGCGCATGATTTTCCGCATCGCGCTGTCCTGCCTCATGGCGCTCAGCCTCAACGTCAATGCCGAAGCCGAAGCCGGCCAGAGCCAGAAACGCCGCGGCACGTCCTTCAAGCACGACTACTCGGCCTTTTATACCGTGCAGCGGGTCAGCGTCCGCACAAGCTGCTTTCCGGAGAAGCTCGGCGCCATCCTCGCCCATATCGCCAAACAGACCGGGCGCAAGCCGATGGTGACATCCGGCCACCGGCCACGGTCCGGCCGGTCGCAGCACAGCCGCTGCTATGCCGCCGACATCCGGGTTCCCGGCGTTCCCGAACAGAGGATCCTCGCGGCTGCGCGGAGCGCGCCCGGCATCGGCGGCGTCGGCCGCTACTGCAACGGCATCGTGCATGTCGACATCGGCCCGAAGCGCACATGGGCCTATTGCGGCAAGGCGAAGGGCCTCGCCAACCTCAAGCGCCGCGCCCGTTCTTAAGAACGGGCTATTCCGTCGTTTCCGGCGCCGCCTTCGGCTTGCGCTTCAGATTCCGGCGGATCAGGCCCATGTCGGCGCCGCCGATCAGGAAGGCGGACGCGAAATAGACGGCCATCGCGAGTGAGAGCAGGCAGCCGAGCGCGGCGACCTGGGAAAGAAGCGATGCCTCCGGCGCAAGCCACGGACCCGCATAAGGGAGCGCATAGACGAGCGCCGCCGACATGATGCCGGTCGCGGCAAGAAGCAGCGCCGTGCGCTTCGCCAGCGCCCATTCCCAGACGAGATCGCCGCGCCACAGGAGCGTCGAGAAAAGCAGGATCGTGTTGATCCAGCCGGCGGCGGCCTCGGCCGTCGCGATGCCGCGCTCGGCGATCAGCGGGAAAAGCGTGACCGCCAGGCCGGTATTGACGACCACGGACAGCATGGTGAAGCGCATCGGCGTCCGGGTGTCCTCGCGGGCGTAAAAGCCCGGCTGCAGCGCCTTGATCAGCACGAAGCCCGGCAGGCCGATGCCGTAGATCGCCAGGATCGAGGCGACGACCGCGGTGTTTTCCGCCGAGAAGGCGCCGCGCTCGTAAAGCACGCGGATGATCGCGTCCGACAGGATCCAGAGGCCGGCGGCGGCGGGCAGCGTCAGGAACAGCACGAATTCGATCGAGCGGTTCTGGGTATTGGCGGCCTCCTTCACATGGCCGGCCTTCAGCGCGCGGGCAAGCTCCGGCAAGAGGACGACGCCGACCGCGACGCCGACGACGCCGAGCGGGAGCTGGTAGATGCGGTCCGCATATTGAAGCGCGGCGATCGCGCCTTCCTTGCCGGACGCGATCGCCTGGCCGATGATCTGGTTGATCTGGGTGATGCCGCCGGTGACGGCCGCGGGAACTGCGAGCACCAGCAGGCGCTTGACGTTCGGCGTCAAGCGCGGGCGGCGGAAGCCGATATCGATGCCCGCGTGGCGCACGCCGATATAGACCACCGCAAGCTGCAGGATGCCCGCCGCGAGCACGCTCCAGGAGAGATACCAGGCGATCGTCAGCGGCTCTGCGCCGGTCCAGAGCCCCCAGAAGAGCGCGCCGATCATCACCACGTTCAGGAAGACCGGCGCGATGGCGGCTGCGAAGAAATGGTGCAGCGAGTTCAGCATGCCGCTCATCATCGCCGTCAGCGACATGCACATGAGATAGGGAAACATCACCGCCGCCATGCGGATGGTGATGGAGGTCTTTTCCGGATCGGCGGCAAAGCCCGGCGCGATGATCCATTCCACCAGCCACGGCATCATCAGTTCCATGGCGATGGTGATGAGCAGCAGCGCCGAGAACAGGACGCCGAAGACCTCTTCCGAAAAGCGCTTCGCCCCTTCGACGCCGTTCGCCTCGATCTCCTTCGAGAACAGCGGCACGAAGGCGGCGTTGAACGCGCCTTCGGCAAACAGCCGGCGGAAGAGGTTCGGAAAGCGGAAGGCGGCATAGAAGACATCGGCCATCGGGCCCGTGCCGAGCGCTGCCGCCATCAGCGTCTCGCGGGCGAAGCCGAAGATGCGGCTGCCGAGCGTGGCGCCTCCGACGGTCGCGAATTTCTTGACGAGGGTCATGGGGCGGGGCTCGAACAGGTTTGAAAGAAAGATTGCTGCCGTGCGGCCCCCTCACCCGGCCTCCGCTTCGCTCGGCCACCCTCTCCCCAAAGGGAGAGGAGGAAATAGCGACGCGGCTCCTCCCCTTCTCCCCAGCGGGGAGAAGGTGGCCCGAAGGGCCGGATGAGGGGGGCGAAGCGAATGCTTCTTGCGTCGCGGCAATTCATAGCAGTTTCACGCGCTGGCCTTGGTCCTGCGCGAGGGGGCGGGAGCCTCGGCAGGGGGCGGGGCCGGCGCGATGATGCCGGCGGGCATGCCGCTCCGGAGCTCGTCCTCCTGCTCGGCCATGACCGCCTTCAGCCGCGCCGTGATGTTGCCCTGGCGGTTCTCGTTCACGACCTTATGGCCGACGAGATCGGTGACGTAGAAGGTGTCGATGACCTTCTCGCCGAAGGTGGTGATGCGGGCCGAATGGATGTCGAGCGAGAGATCGGCGAGCACGGCGGTGATATCCGCGAGCAGGCCGGTGCGGTCGAGGCATTCCACCTCGATGACGGTGAACTTGTTCGACAGACCGTTCGAGATGATGACCGAGGGCGGAATGGTGAAGGTCTTGTTGCGCTTGCGGGACTTCGCGCGCGTGGCGATCACTTCCGGCAGCCGTTTCTTGCCCGAGAGCACATCCTCGATCATGCGGCTGATCGTGCCGCCGCGGCGCAGCTCGTCCTCGTCCACCGTAAATTCGCGATTGACGAGGATCGTGTCGAGCGCCCGGCCGTCGGAAGTGGTGAAGATCTGCGCGTCGGCGATGTTGGCGCCGGCGGCCGCACAGGCGCCGGCAATGATCGACAGGAGACGCGGATGGTCGGGCGCCAGCACCGTGATCTCGGTGATGGCGTGGAATGAATCGGTCCGGACCATGGTGGCGAGCGCCTGGCCGGCCTTGTCCGCCTCGCGGATGAACTTCGCATGGCGGACCTGATCCTCCAGCGAGACCGACAGAAGATAGGGCTGATAGTGCAGCTTCGAATAGGTGCGGCGGTCCTTCTGGCTCCAGTCGGAGAGCGCGCCGAAGAGCTCCTCTTCCGCCTGGCTGGCGCGCTCCTTCCGCGACAGCTCCGAAAAGCCTCCGGAGAGCAGCAGCTCGGTTTCGTAATAGAGCGTGCGCAGAAGCTGGCCCTTCCAGCCGTTCCACACACCCGGGCCGACGGCGCGGATATCGCAGATCGTCAGGATCAGGAGCAGCTTCAGCCGGTCCATCGACTGCACCTTCTCGGCGAAGTCGGTGATCGTCTTGCGGTCGTGCAGGTCGCGGGTCTGCGCCGTCATCGACATGATCAGATGTTCCTCGACCAGCCAGACGACGAGCTCGGTCTGCTTCGGGTTGAGGCCGAGGCGCGGGCATAGCTTTCGCGCGATCCGGGCGCCGGCGATCGAGTGGTCCTCCTGGCGGCCCTTGGCGATGTCGTGCAACAGGACCGCGACATAGAGCACCGTGCGATCCTCGATCGTCGGCATCAGCTTGTTGGAAAGCGGATGGATATCGGCCGCCTTGCCATTGTCGATTTCCGACAGCGCCTCGACGGAGCGGATCAGGTGCTCGTCGACCGTATAGTGATGATACATGTTGAACTGCATCATCGCGACGACCTTGCCGAATTCCGGAATGAAGCGGCCGAGCACGCCCGCCTCGTTCATGCGCCGCAGCATCAGCGCCGGATCGCGCCGCGAGGTCAGCATGGAAAGGAAGAGCCGGTTCGCCTCCTCGTTCTCGCGCACATCGTTGTCGATCAGCGAGAGAGAGCGGGTCATCCGCTTCAGGGCATCCGGATGCAGTTCCAGGCCGTTGATATCGGCCACGTGGAAGAAGCGGATGAGGTTGACGGGATCGCGCTTGAAGACATCAGGATCGGCGAGCGTGATGCGGCCGCGATCCTCGACGAAATCCACCGTGCCGGGAATCTTGCGGACGCGCTTGGTGAAGCGCGAGATGACGCGTCTGGTAAGGCCCCCCGGCGCATCCTTGGCCTGCTCGTCCTCAAGGGCTGCGCAGAGGATGCGGGTGAGATCGCCGACATCCTTGGCGACGAGGAAATAGTGCTTCATGAAGCGCTCGACGGCGGAGAGGCCGGGGCGCGTGTGATAACCGAGGCTTTCGGCGATCTCCCTCTGGATGTCGAAGGAAAGCCGCTCCTCCGCCTTGCCGGTCAGGAAATGCATGTGGCAGCGCACCGCCCAGAGGAAATCATCTGCCTTTTCGAACAGCCGCGATTCCTCGCGCGACAGGACGCCGAGCTTGACGAGCTCGGCCGGATCGCGGACGCGGTAGTAGTATTTGGCGATCCAGAAAAGCGTGTGGAGGTCGCGCAGGCCCCCCTTGCCTTCCTTGACGTTCGGCTCGACCAGATAGCGCGTGTCGCCAGCCTTCTGGTGGCGCTGGTCGCGCTCGGCAAGCTTGGCGGCGATGAATTCCGGTCCGGTATCGGCGACGATCTCCCGGTCGAAACGGGTTTCCAGCTCCTTCACCAGCGCCTCGCGGCCGCAGATATAGCGGCTTTCCAGGATCGCCGTGCGAATGGTCATGTCCGTCTTCGACAGGCGGATGCATTCCTCGACGGTGCGGGTCGCGTGGCCGACCTTGAAGCCCATGTCCCAGAGCACATAGAGCAGGAACTCGACCGCCTTGCGCATCGCATCGGAATTCCTTTCCGGCAGCAGGAAGAGGAGGTCGATATCCGAACCGGGCGCCAGCGTGTCGCGGCCATAGCCGCCGACGGCGGCCACCGCGATGTCGGCTCCCTCGGGATGGATGCCGTCGACGATCACATCGTAGAGGACGGTGATGATCTGGTCCTGCAGCCAGGAGAGGCGGCGGGCGCAGCTCAGGCCGCTGCCGTCCCGGCCAAGAAGCGCGCGGGCCTTCTCCCGGCCTTCGACGCTCGCCCGGCGCAGGACCGGCAGGAGTGCGGCGCGCAGTTCGAGCTGCGGACGATCCCTGTCCCCGGCGATCGCCCTGCATTCGGCCCGCAGGCGGGCCACGTCGAGAAGTTCGGAAAAATCGATGTCGTGTCTGGCCATGTTATCCTGCCGGCGCCGGCTGCGGGGAGGCTATAGTCCTTTTGGGCACCCCGGCCAAGAAATATCATCCCGGCGTTTCAAAGTTGTTTCCTCCCGAGGCGAAGTTCAAGCTGGTGGTCCTTTTTGCACGGTCGCCTTGCTCTTCCTTGCCTTGGCCCGGTACTCAGCCGGGCTCATCCCGGTGACCCTACGGAACTCGCGATTAAAGTTCGATTTTGTCGAAAAGCCGACCTCGAACATGATCCGGGTGACCGTTCCTTCACCTTCCCGCAAAAGGCGGCAGGCTTCGGCGATCCGCCGGTTATTGACGAATTGCGAGACATTGAGGCCCGTTGCGCGGTTGACGGCGGCGGACACATCGCGGGCCGGAAGCCCGGCCCGGCGGGCGAGTTTCGCAAGGCTGAGATTTTCGTTCCTGTAGAATGCGCGTTCGTCCAACGCCACTTCCACGCGGGCGACGATAGCCCGGTCCGCCTCCGTCGCACCGACGGACGACGGACCGGCAGCCGGCTTCGCCGGAGAAAATTCCGGTGCCAAGCAATAGATGACAACTGCGGCGATGGCTCCGAGATTCATCAGCCCCACGGCGAGCGGCACCTCGGCGGCACCATAAAGACGCGTATAGGCGGCGAGCGCAGCATCACTGACTGCGAAAAAGAACATCAGGCCCGCCGTCAGACGGGCGGCGCGCAGGGCCGACCGCATGCGCTGAAGCGCGGCCTCCGCCATGACATCGTCTCCGCCGGATGTGGTGAGCCGCCACAGAGCGATCCCATAAGCGAAGAAGATTACCAGCAGAAGCGGATCGACGAGATCGCGGACGAAACCGACGGCGGCAGCGACGGCGAGAGGCGGTAGTGCCAGATGCAGCCAGGGCCTTTCCAGCCGCTCAGCCGTCAGTGCGCGAAAGGCGAGATACGCGAGCGGCGGCATGATGGCTGCCGTGACCGGCTGCACCGGTGCCAGCGCCTGGACGCCGTATCCGAAATGCAGGCCGACGATCAGGGCCTGCGAAGCATAGAGGGCGAGGAATGCGAAGAAATAGCGCCGCGAGCCAGGTGTTTCGACACCCTTCAGAGTGCGGTAGAGCGTCAGCACGAAAACGAGGCCGGCAAGGAAGGGCAAGGGAACGGACGGCAACGCGAATACCCGAAGTGAAGCGGCCTCGATCGTGATGTTGTTCGGCCTTTATCATCTTCGAGGTCGAAAGGCACGAAGGATTGTGGCTCTGCTCGGCAGCGTCCGCACTTATCGGGAGCCCTCAATGTTTTCCATGTTCAAACGTCTCTGCTTTCTTGGCGCCGTCGCAATTTCCGTCGTGACGACGCACGATCCGGCCGATGCCGAAGACAATGTCGGTGTACGCCAGATCATCGCGCCTTCCAAAGAGCGCGGCAGTGATCTCGACTTGACAGTCTGGTATCCGGCGCGTTCAGGCGGCGAACAGGCCGTGCTTGGCGAGAGCATGTTCTTTAAGGGAACGCCCGCCATGCGCGATGCCCCGGTTTCAAACGGAAAATTCCCGCTCATCCTGCTTTCCCACGGTGCCGGACTGGCGGGAAGCCCACAGGCCATGAGCTGGATCGCGGCACCTTTGGCCGGCCACGGGTTTGTGGTGGCAGCCCCCACGCATCCGGGAAATTCCGGCCAGAATAGGTCTGCTGCCGAAACGATGAAGATCTGGCTGCGGCCGAGCGATCTCACCGAAACCCTGAATGCGATGGTGGGGAACCCGTTCTTCAAAGAGCACCTTAACGAAGGCAAAACAGGTGCCCTAGGTCTTTCCATGGGCGGCAGCACAGCTTTGGCGATAGCAGGTGCCCGCATAGATCCGAAGCTCCTCGCAGGCTATTGTGATACAGACGCGCTTAACGCATCCCTTTGCGAGTGGGTCAGACAAAGTGGCGTCGATCTTCACGCAATGAACCTGGAATCTGCCGGCCGCGACAATGAAGACACGCGCATTCGTTTTGTCATGGCGATCGATCCTACACCGATCGATGTCTTCGATTTCGACAGCTTTTCCGGGATTTCGATCCCGGTCGAACTCATAAATCTCGGTCGACCGGGAAAAATTCCGCCGACGGCGCAGGCTTCCGAAGTGGCGAAGGCCATTCCAACGGGGAGCTATGCAACGATCGGGGACGCAAGCCACTACAGCATGTTTGCCGAGTGCAAACCCGATGCGTCAAAGATCGCTGAAGCGGAAAAGATCGGTGATCCCATATGTACGGACGGCGAAGGGCGGCCGCGAAGCGAGCTCCATGCACATCTCGTAGATATGACCACCGCTGCTTTCACCCGCGCTCTGAAGACAGGCCCGTAAGCCAAAAGCTGCCGCTCATGGCCTTCATCCATCGCTACTTCCCGCCGAGCTGCTTCTTCAGCGCGTAAAGCGCATCCAAAGCCTCGCGCGGGGTCATGTCGTCCGGGTTGATCGCCTTCAGCGCCTCTTCCACCTTGGAGGAGCCGGCGCGCTTCACCTCCTCGCGGCGGACGGCGACCTGGAAGAGCGGCAGGTCGTCGATCAGCTGGCTCGCCGGGTTCTTGCGGTCAGAATCTTCCAGCTTCGTCAGCACGTCGCGGGCGCGGGCAACGACGGAGTCGGGTAGCCCGGCAAGGCGGGCGACCTGGATGCCGTAGGAACGGTCGGCGGCGCCCGGGCCGACCTCGTGCAGGAAGATCACCTCGCCGTCCCATTCCTTCACCCGCATCGTGGCGTTGGAGAGGCGGTTCAGCTTTTCGGAAAGCACCGTCAGCTCGTGGAAGTGGGTGGCGAAGAGGCCGCGGCAGCGGTTCGCCTCGTGCAGGTGCTCGACGGCGGCCCAGGCGATCGAGAGGCCGTCGAAGGTCGCGGTGCCGCGGCCGATCTCGTCGAGGATGACCAGCGAACGGTCGGTCGCCTGGTTGAGGATCGCCGCCGTCTCGACCATTTCGACCATGAAGGTGGAGCGGCCGCGGGCGAGATCGTCCGATGCGCCGACGCGGGAGAAGAGCCTGTCGACGATGCCGATATGAGCGGATGCGGCGGGCACGAAGGAGCCCATCTGGGCGAGAATGGCGATCAGCGCGTTCTGGCGGAGGAAAGTCGACTTGCCGCCCATGTTCGGGCCGGTAAGCAGCCAGAGCGCGCCGAACTCGCCGCCTTGAGGAGAGAGGTCGCAATCGTTGGCGATGAACGGACCGGAAGACTGGCGGCGCAGCGCCTGCTCGACCACCGGATGGCGGCCGCCCTCGATCGCGAACATCCGGGAACCGTCCACCACCGGGCGGCGATAGTTCCATTCCTCGGAGAGCATGGCAAGGCCGGCCGCGACATCGATGACCGCGAGCGCGCGGGCGCCGGCCTTGATCGCCTCGGCTTCGGAGGTGACTGCCGCGACCATCCTGCCGAAGGCTTCGAGCTCGATCGTCAGCGCCCGGTCGGCGGCGTTGGCAATGCGGCTTTCGAGATCGGCAAGCTCCGTCGTCGTGAAGCGCATGGCGCTCGCCATGGTCTGGCGATGGATGAAGCGCGCCTTGCCTTCCGGCGTATCGGTCATGGTGCCGGAATTGCCGGCCGTCACCTCGATGAAATAGCCGAGCACGTTGTTGTGCTTGATCTTCAGCGACTTGATGCCCGTCTCCTCGGCATATTGGAGCTGCAGGCCGGCGATCACTTTGCGCGACTGGTCACGCAGGGCCCGAACTTCGTCCAGTTCGGAATGGGCGCCTTCCGCGAGAAACCCGCCGTCGCGCTTCAGAAGCGGCAGTTCCTCGGCCAGCATATTGCCGAGCATGGATTCGAGCTGCAGCGGCAGGGCCTTGAGGTCAGTGAGCGCCTCACCCAACTCTTCCGGCAGCATGGCGCGGTCGAGGAAGGCCGCGACGCCGCGAGCCGCTTCCAAGCCCTGCAGGATGGAGCCGAGGTCGCGCGGACCGCCGCGATCGAGCGCCAGGCGCGACAGCGCACGCGGCATATCCGGCACATGCTTCAACGCGGATCGAAGTTCCGAGCAGAGCGACGGCTCTTCGAGAAGGAAGGAGATGGAATCGAGCCGCCGGTTGATGCGGTCCGGGTCGGTGAGCGGCGACATCAGCCGTTCGGCGAGCAGACGGGCACCGCCGCCGGTGACGGTTCGGTCGATCGCCTTCAGGAGCGAGCCGTCGCGATCGCCGGAGAGCGTCTTCGTGAGTTCCAGATTGCCGCGCGTCGCCGGATCGATGAAGAGGGTCGAGGCGCCGCTTTCCCGCTCCGGCCGGCCGAGCGGCGGATGTTCGGAAATCTGCGTCTTCTCGACATAGGCGACTGCGGCGGCCGCTGCCGCAAGCTCGGAGCGGGAGAAGGTGCCGAAACCGTCGAGCGTACCGACGCCGAAATAGCGCGCGATGCGGCCTTCGGCACTGGCGCTGTCGAAGAGCACGGCGGGCTGCGGGGTCGCGACCTTGCCGAGCACGTCGAAGACCGGTTTCAGCTCCGCATCGTGGAAGATCGTGTCCGGCAGGATCAGCTCGCGCGGATCGATGCGCAGGATATCGGCGAGCAGCCGCGACGGATCGGTTTCCGCCAGCCGGAAGACGCCGGTCGAAATGTCGATCCAGGCGAGCGCCATCTGCGCCTCGGATGAGCCGCGAATGCGGGCGAGCGCCATCAGGTAGTTGGATTCGGAGGCGACGAGCAGCTTTTCCTCGGTGATCGTGCCGGGCGTCACGAGACGAACCACGTCGCGCTTCACCACCGATTTCGAGCCGCGCTTCTTCGCCTCCGCCGGGTCTTCCACCTGCTCGCAGACGGCGACGCGAAAACCGAGCGAGATCAGCTTCTGGAGATAGTCGTCGGCCGCATGCACCGGCACGCCGCACATGGGGATATCCTGGCCCATATGCTGGCCGCGCCTTGTCAGCGTGATGCCGAGCGCGCGCGACGCATCGACCGCATCCTCGAAGAAAAGCTCGTAGAAATCGCCCATGCGGTAGAAGAGCAGCGAACCCGGATTGTTCGCCTTGATCTCGATATACTGCTCCATCATCGGCGTCGCGGATGCGCGGCTTTCCTCCGAGGCGAGTTCGGCAGCGTTCAGAGCTTCGATGGAGAATCTTTCAAACTGGGTCACGGAACCGATTTTTTGTTGCGCAAGGGAATTGACGACACTATCGATGATGACCCCTGAAAGACAACATCTGCCGCGGCCTCAAGGACGGCTGCCCACAAAAAGCTGGAGGAGACATGCCTGCCAATGACAAGGCCACGCGCACGCGCGCTTCGGTGACGGAACAGGAAGCGCTGGACTTCCATGCCGAAGGCCGGCCGGGGAAGCTGGAGATCAACCCCACCAAGCCGATGGCGACGCAGCGGGACCTCTCGCTCGCCTATTCGCCGGGGGTGGCCGTGCCTGTGAAAGCGATCGCCGCCGATCCGGCCACGGCCTACGACTATACGACCCGCGGCAACATGGTGGCCGTCATCTCCAACGGCACGGCGATCCTCGGCCTCGGCAATCTCGGCGCGCTCGCCTCGAAACCCGTCATGGAAGGCAAGGCCGTCCTCTTCAAGCGCTTCGCCGACGTCGATTCCATCGACCTGGAAGTGGACACCGAAAACGTCGACGAGTTCATCAACTGCGTGCGCTTCCTCGGCCCCTCCTTCGGAGGCATCAACCTGGAAGACATCAAGGCGCCGGAATGCTTCATCATCGAAAGCCGCCTGCGCGAGCTGATGGACATCCCGGTCTTCCATGACGACCAGCACGGCACGGCGATCATCGCCGCCGCCGGCCTCATCAACGCGCTGGAGCTGACCGGCCGGGACCTCAAGACCACCAAGCTCGTCTGCAACGGCGCGGGTGCGGCGGCAATCGCCTGCGTCGAGCTCATCAAGGCGATGGGTTTTGCCGCGGAAAACATCATCCTCGTCGATACCAAGGGCGTCATCTACCAGGGACGCCCCGAGGGCATGAACCAGTGGAAATCGGCGCATGCGGTGAAGACGACCAAGCGGACGCTGGCGGAAGCGATGGAAGGAGCGGACGTGGTGTTCGGCCTGTCGCAGAAGGGCGCCCTCACGGAAGAGATGATCCGCTCCATGGCGGACAGGCCGATCATCTTCGCGATGGCGAACCCCGATCCGGAGATTACCCCGGAAGAGGTCGCCCGCATCCGCGACGACGCGATCATGGCGACAGGGCGTTCGGACTATCCGAACCAGGTCAACAACGTGCTCGGCTTTCCCTATATCTTCCGCGGCGCGCTCGACGTCCGGGCGACCCAGATCAACGACGCGATGAAGATCGCCGCGGCGCAGGCGCTCGCAGCACTCGCCCGCGAGGACGTGCCGGACGACGTCGCAGCCGCCTATCAGGGCAACCGGCCGCGCTTCGGCGCGCAATACATCATCCCCGTGCCGTTCGATCCGCGCCTCATCTCGGCGATCCCGGTGGCGGTGGCGGAAGCGGCGATGGAAAGCGGCGTCGCCCGCAAGAACATCACCGACCTTGCCGCCTACGGCCGCGAGCTCTCCGCCCGCCGCGATCCGATCGCCGCGACGACGCAGAGCATCTACGAACGCGTCCGCCGCTTTCCGAAACGCGTCGTGTTCGCGGAAGCCGAGGAAGAGCAGGTCATGCGCGCGGCGATCTCCTTCTGCCAGC
The DNA here is from genome assembly GCF_051400715.1 of Neorhizobium descurainiae. Taxonomy (NCBI): domain Bacteria; kingdom Pseudomonadati; phylum Pseudomonadota; class Alphaproteobacteria; order Hyphomicrobiales; family Rhizobiaceae; genus Neorhizobium; species Neorhizobium descurainiae. The sequence goes on along the minus strand of NZ_JBLFFK010000017.1, from coordinate 85,730 downwards.
AGGAGCTCGGCACCGCGATCCTGCTCGGCCGCGACGACGTGATCCGCGCGACCGCCGAAAAGGCCGGCATCGATCTCGGCCGGCCGGGGATCGAGATCGTCAACGCCCGCCTCTCGACCCGGGTGGAAGCCTATATCGACCATCTCTATGCCCGGCTGCAGCGCGAAGGCTTCCTGCATCGCGACGTGCAGCGCCTGATCCACAACGACCGCAACCATTTCGCGGCGACCATGGTGGCGGTGGGCGACGCGGACGCGATGGTGACGGGCACGACCCGCAACTATGCGACCGCGCTTTCCGACGTGCGCCGCTGCATCGACATCAAGCCGGGGCACAAGGTGATCGGCGTGTCGCTCGTCATCTCGCGCGGCCGGACGATCTTCGTGGCGGATACGGCCGTGCACGACATGCCGAACGCGGAGGACATCGCCGATATCGCCGTCGAGGCCGCCCGCGTCGCCAAGCGCATGGGTTACGAGCCGCGCGTCGCGCTGCTTGCCTATTCCACCTTCGGCCAGCCGATCGGCGAGCGGTCGGAACGGGTGCGGGAAGCGGTGAAGATCCTCGACCGGCGGCGGGTCGATTTCGAATATGACGGGGAGATGGCGGCCGACGTGGCGCTCAATCCGCACCGGATGGAGCAGTATCCGTTCTGCCGGCTTTCCGGCACGGCCAACGTGCTCGTCATGCCGGCGATCCATTCCGCCTCGATCTCGACGCGCATGCTGCAGGAGCTCGGCGCCTCGACCGTCATCGGCCCCCTGCTCGTCGGCCTCGACCGCTCCGTGCAGATCACCTCGATGGGCGCGAAGGACAGCGACATCGTCAACATGGCGGCGATCGCGGCCTATAATGCGGGGACGTGAGGCAACGCGATTGCTAAAAACAGCTAATTTCGCTATTTTATGGAAAATAGGAGATCGGCTGGCATGGCAAGCTTCACGCTGACGGAACTCGGCAACAAATCCGGCGAGGTCATCGAGGCCGCTTTTAAAGGCCCCGTCGACATCACCAAGCACGGCAAGCGGAAATTCGTGCTGATGACGGCCGAACAATTCGACAGTCTTCGACGCGGTGGCAGCCAGAGAGCCCAGTGGATCGAAGACCTGAACGAGGAAGAGCGCAGCGAACTTCTCGCAGGTCTGGACGCTTTAGCGCAGGAAGACGAGCAGGCGGATGACTGAATTCGCTCACGGCGATGTCATCCTCTATTCCTATCTGTGGGCACGCGAACGGGACCGAGGCGAAGAAAGCGGGCGCAAGGCGCGCCCCACCTGCGTTATGCTGATCCTCATCGGCAAAGACGGCAGGCAGAAACCGCTTCTTTTCCCTATTACCAGCCAGCCGCCCACTGCGAATTCATGGGCGATTGAAATTCCTGAGACGGAAGCGCGGCGGGCAGGTCTTTATATGCCAGCCTGGGTGATCGTCGACGAATTCAATAGCGATGATCTTGCGGCATCCTGGGCGATCGAAGATGCCACGCCGCTTGGGCGCTTCAGTCGAAAATTCATGAGCCGAATTGCCGCGGCGGCCGCTCAGGCCATACGCGCCAGCAAGATGCGGAGCGTGCCGCGGCAGACTTGAGACGAGCTTGCTCGACTCGACGAAATAAACTAAGTTCAATGGACTAAGTCCACTCGGATATTCGCCATGAAGACCGTCAACATCCATGAAGCCAAGACCCACCTGTCGCGTCTCGTCGAAGAGGCGGCGAACGGTGAGGGATTTGTCATTGCCAAGGCCGGCAAGCCGATGGTGAAGGTCGTGCCTTTGGGAGAGGCGCCGAAGAAGAAACGGCGCGCAGGCTTTCTGAAAGGCTACGCGCAAATTCCAGAAAACTTCAATACGATGTTCGCCAAAGAAATCGAAGAGATGTTCTATGGAGACCATGAATGAGGATTCTTCCGGATTCTCATATTCTGGCATGGTTTGCGGAAGACGATCCCAATCTTACCCATGAAATGCGGGATATACTTGAAGATGAGGATAACGAACTTTTCTTCAGCTCCGCGAGCATCTGGGAACTGACGATAAAGCGTGCGCTCAATCGTAGAGGATTCAACATCGAACCGCACGTCCTATATCGGGCATTGCTGGACAATGGTTTTGAAGAAATACCAGTGAGTTCAAGGCACGCTTTCATACTGGAAACCCTGCCATCGATCCACAAGGACCCGTTCGACCGAATCCTTATCGCGCAGAGCATGGCCGAGGGCGTGCTACTGCTCACCTCGGACCAGGCGATCGCCCAGTACAAAGGGCCTATCCGGCTGATTCGTTGAGAGTACTAGCTCGCGAACCTTCCGGCGTCGGCGCCGTAATAATTGATGTAGCGGTTGGAGATCGAGGCGATCGGCAGCACGACCAGCACGTCGGTGGTGTTGAAGGCATGGTCGACGACCGCGCCGTCGCCGATCGTCGCGCCCAAGCGCAGGTAGCCCTTGATCAGCGGCGGCAGCGCCGACAAGGCCTTGCGGGCATTGACGCCTTCGAAGGGCATCAGGTCCATATCGCGATGGAGCTCCGGACGGGCCGAAACCGCCCACTCGCCCTTGGCCGAAACCGTGTGATGCAGGAAGGAAAGCGCCAGCGCGTGCTCCTCCGGCCTGATGCCCGGGAAGGAGGCGCAGCCGAACATGGCGTTCATGCCGTGCTTCAGGGAATAGGCCCAGTTGCCCTGCCAGAGCAGCTCGACCGTGCGCTTGGTGCGGTAATCCGGCAGCACGCAGGAGCGACCGAGCTCCATGAACTGCTTGTCGGGATGGCGCGCCAGGAGCGGCTCGATGTCGAATTCCGACGCCGAATAGAAGCCGCCATTGGCGAGCGCCACTTCCTGGCGGAGCAGACGGTAGGTGCCGACGATCTGGTCTTCGATATCGCCTTCGATCGCATTGTCGATGACGAGAAGATGGTCGCAGATCGCGTCATAGGCATCGACGTCACGGCGAAGGCGCATGGCGTCCGGGTTCAACGTGGCGTTCATCTCCTCGACGAAGACGCGATAGCGGACTGCCTGGGCAGCGTCGATCTCGCGCTCGCTGCGGGCCAACCGCGTTTCGAGCGTGCCGATGCGGCCGAATGTATCGCCGCCTGCCGGAATTGAGGCCGGCGCCTGGGTCGTTTCAGGGGTCAATTCACGGTTCAGGAGTTCAATTGTCATGGTGATTCGTCCCGTACCGGTTGGATCACCGCCATAAATCACTTCTCTGCGACAGGATCGTGACAGTTTCTGTCACAATAGGTTCCGCCGGTGAGCGCGTCAACGGACCTGTTGACGCTCGTGGCCGAGAACGCCCACGACCCTGACTTCCTCGAGAAGTTTGAGGGGATCGACCGGCTTTCCCAGCACGCGGTCCGCCCCCTGGAGAAGCACTTCCTGCCGGGCCGCCTCGCGGCCTTCGCCGGTCAGGACGATGACCGGGATCGGGAGGCGGACGTCCTGCTGCCCGCCGGCGCGCAAGGCCGAGAGAAGGTCGAGAACGGTGCCGCCCGGCATGTGCATGTCGGAAACGATGAGATCGGGGCGCGGCTCCTCTTTCAACGCCGCTTCGATGAGAGCCGGGAAATCCTCCACGAGCCGGACGCGATGGCCCGCCTTTCCGAGCACGGCGCGGATGAGGAGGGCGTTGACGGGATCGTCCTCTCCCAGGAGCACGTCGAGCCCGCCGGACGGCCTTTCGATCACCGGAGCAGCCGGCGCCGGGACGCTGTCGGTGACGGTATCGCGGGTGCCGAAGCCGCGCAGGCGCCCGCTCAGGACGTCGATCAGGGATTTTTCCCGAAGCGGCCGGATGAGCCAGGCGTCGAAGAAATCCTGCGGCTGCGAGGCCCTCTCCTCCGGGTTGACGAGCAGGATGCGGTGGAGGGGCGCATGGGCCTTTTCGTTGGCGTAATCGGAGGCAAGCCGGTGATCGACGACGAGATCGGTATAGGGAACGGAGCCCGCTTCGGCGCGGTCGATCAGCATCTGGACGTCGGCCGGGTTCGAGACATGCCGGCAGCGACCGCCGAGGGTTTCGATGCTCGACACGGTTGCCATCGCCGCCGGACCATCGGGCGCCAGGAGCAGGACGCGCGAGCGGGCGAGCAACTGATCGCGCGCCACGCCACCGGACTGGGCGGTCTCCGCAAGGCGCAGAGGGAAGCGGATCGTGAACGTGCTGCCGACCCCCTTGCGGCTGGCGACCGAAAGCGAGCCGCCGAATTCCGTCAGAATGCGGGATGCGATGCCGAGACCGAGGCCGGTGCCGCCGCTGCGCGCTTCGGCGGAACCCGCCTGCTCGAACTCGCCGAAAATCCGCGCCTGCTCCTCGGCGGCCATGCCGGGGCCGGTGTCGATGACGGCAATCGCCACATTGGTGTTTTCGGGGGCGTTTTCGGGGCCGTTCTCGACAAAGGCCCGCACCAGAACGCCGCCTTCGGCCGTGAACTTCACCGCGTTGCCGATAACGTTGAAAAGCACCTGCCGGATGCGGGCGGGGTCGAAATCGAGAAGATCGGGCAGGTCGGCCGCGACCGTCGCGGCGATCTCGATGCGCTTCTCGTGCGCCCGGGGCGCCAGCATCTCGACGACGCTCTCGATCAGGTGACGCAGGTTTTCCGCCCGGTTGTTGAGCCGGAAGCGGCCGGCCTCCAGCGTCGAATAGTCGAGAAGGTCCTCGACGAGCTGCGCCAGAGCATGGCCCGACTGGCGGATGCCGCTCAGATAGTTCTGCTGCTCCGCCGTCAGCTTGGTCTGATAGAGCAGGTGCGTCATGCCGAGGATGCCGTTCAGCGGCGTGCGGATCTCATGGACGACCGTGGCGATCTGGCGCGACTTGGCGGCGCTTGCGGCCTCGGCCTCCTTCCAGGCCCGGCCGAGCCGGGCGGCGGAGCGGTTGCGGCGCCACTGCGCCATGCGGAAAAAGAACGCGACGAAGGCATTGGCCGGCACGGCACGCTCCTCCCGCGACCGCAGCCCCAGCGCAGGCACGATGTTCTCGACCGCCGGCTCGGCATCGACCGAGGCGGGGGACGCGAACGCTTTGACAATACGCTCATGTATTTCGGCAATGTCGCGCATGGGAGAAGACTAGCCGGGTTTCTTTCCCAATCCTTAGACCAATCAGGTAAAATTTTACTGATCGTTTTTTTTAAGTCGGACATTCCAAGCCGGATCGAACGGCAGAGCGGATTTAGGCGGATACAAGGAGCAAACGCCACCGCCGACAGCCCGTGGCTCTTTGCGGCCGTTCCGAAGCCCGTTAATCTCTCTATCATGAAAACGCCGACCACACCTGCCGATCTCGAAAAAGCGAGAGACGACCTTCTTGCGACGGCAGTTGGCCGGTTCAAGACAGACCCGGACGTTTTGTGTATTTTCCTCGGCGGGTCGATCGCCGCTGGAAGCGCCGACGCCTATTCGGATGTCGATCTGCGTGTCGTCGTAAAATCCGAGCGGCATTCGCACTTTGTGGCGCAGCGCCGGGAAATCCCGAAGCAGTGGCCGGGTTTCCTCTTCAACGAATGGCTTCCGAATACGCAGCACTGCGTGTCGCATTTTCTGCCGTTCGGGAAGATCGACATATTTTACTACGACGCTGCGGCGCTGATACCTTCGCCGTGGTATCGGCTGCCGATCAAAATCCTGCACGACCCCAAGGGCATCGTTACCGATCTTGTGAAGCGGTCGGAAGAGCTGTCCTTCACGGTCGGAGAGGAGGACGTGAGCATTTCGATCAGCAAGGGCCTGGCGGCGGCTCATGAAACATATCGGCGGGCGATGCGTGGCGAGCTGTTCTACGCGCAGACGCTCCTGGACGAGCTTCGCCATCACATGATGCGGGCCGATGACTGGCTGCATGACCGGACCCCGGAAACGGCGGTCATGGCGAAGTACAACAAGCGAGCAAGCGGCGATGTTATGACCGCTCTCTCGACTTCCTATTGCCCATGCGAAAGCGATGCAATTTTGGCGACGTTACGCTCGCTCGTGCGTATCTATCGGAATCAAGTGGCGGCGCTGCATGAGAAGTTCAAGCTTTCCCGGCCGCTGAAAAACGATATAGCCGCCCTCGATATCGTCGCGTAGCAGCCCGCTCAGCGAGCCCTTCAAACAATCTTCTCGCCATTTCAACCGTCATCTCGGCCCTGTTTGGGAAGATCCGACCTCGGCCCGAACAGCTCGTCGAGGATCACCAGGCCGGCGCCGATGGTGATGAAACTGTCCGCCAGGTTGAAGACCGCGAACGACCACGTGGCCGTGTGGAACAGGATGTAGTCGATCACGTGGCCATAGACGAAACCGTCGATCAAGTTGCCGATCGCGCCGGCGATGATCAGCGCGAAGCCCGCGTGGGCAAAGGGGCGCTCCTTCGGGGTGCGGCGCCAGAGCCAGAGCACGAAGGCGACGATGACTATGCGCATGCCGACGATGAATTCGCGCTCCATGCCCGACAGAAGCGAGAAGGCGACGCCCAGATTATAGGTGCGGTAGAGCGCGAGAACCGGCAGGAGAGGTACCGCCTCCCGCATCGGAAGATAGGCCTCCACGGCAATCTTCACGGCCTGGTCGAGTAGAACCGCGACGACGATGACGATCAGGGCCGTCAGCGGTCTCGAAAGGAAGGCGGCGCGTCCGGTCATTTTTTCTCGTCCAGGGTCAGAAGATGGCGCCGCGCCTCGAAGAGCACGACAGCAGTCGCGATGGCGAGATTGAGCGAATCGGCCCTGCCCTGCTGCGGGATGCGCACGGTGCGATCGGCCGCCCCGGCGAGATTGTCCGGCAGGCCGGACTGCTCGTTGCCCATCAGCAGGACGACCGGCTTCTTCGCGTAGTCCACGGTGCGGTAATCGACGGCGCCGGCGAGATGCGTGGCGACGACCTCCGCGCCCGAGCGCTTCTGCCAGACGAGGAATTCCTCCGCCGAGCATTTGGCGACGGGCATGGCGAAGACCGAGCCCATGGTGGCGCGGACCGTCTCCAGCGAAAAGGGATCGGTGCATTCGCCGACCAGGACGACGGCGGAAGCGCCGGCCGCATCCGCCGTGCGGATGATGGTGCCGAGATTGCCGGGATCGCGAACCCGGTCGAGCGCCACGAGGGTCTCACCCTTGGCGGGCTTCAAGTCGTCGAGCCTCTTCCAGCGCTGCTCGAAAATGCCGACCACCATCTGCGGATTGTCGCGGCGGGTGACCGAGGACAGCACCTTTTCGCTGACTTCCAGCACTAGTCCGCCATGGGCGACCGTTTTTGCCGCCACCTGCTCCACCAGAGGCTTGCCCTTGGCAGCCTTGGCGTAAACCAGGGTGCGGATCGACCAGCCGAGCTCCAGCGCGTCGATGACGAGCTTCAGGCCTTCGGCCATGAAGGTGCCGCTCTCCTCGCGGTCCTTCTTGTTGGTGAGCGCCTTGATATCCTTGATGATCGGATTGGCGAGCGAAGTGACTTCCTTCACCTGCCCCACCCGTCTCGGCCCGGACTTGTGATGATCGTCGGTCATGCCGGCACCCAGCGGCTGAAAAGGGAGGTGGAAAGCGCGCGGCCAGGGCTTTTGCCGTCGAGACCGGCCTCGCGGATGACGAGCTCGCCCGATTCCACCGCGCCGCCGGCGCCGCGCATCGTCTCGCGCATCAGCTCGTGGATGGAATAGAAGCTCGCGCGGATCGAGTAGGCGGTCAGCACAAGGCCGATCGCCTTTGGCGACAGGAGCTCGCGGCAGATATCCAGCATCAGCGGCAGGTGGTCGAAGAGCTGCCAGACCTCGCCGTTCGGGCCGCGGCCGAATTTCGGCGGATCGGTGAGGATGATGTCGTAGCGGTTGCCGCGGCGTTCCTCGCGCAGGATGAACTTCATGGCATCCTCGCAGATCCAGCGGATCGGCGCCTTGTCGAGGCTTGCAAGCGCCTGGTTTTCGCGCGCCCAGCCGATCGCCTTCTTCGAGGCGTCCACATGAGTGACTTCCGCTCCTGCCGCCGCCGCGACCAGCGATGCGACGCCCGTATAGCCGAAAAGGTTCAGCACCTTCACCGGCCGTTTGGCTTCTTCGATGCGGGTCTTCATCCAATTCCAATGGACGATCTGTTCCGGAAAGACGCCGACATGGCGGAAGGCCGTGAAGCGTCCGAGGAAATCGACGCCGAGCAGCGAGAGCGGCCAGGTCTCGCCGAGGGCTTCCTTCGGAAAACGCCAGCGGCCCATGCCGTCCTCGTCCGTATCGCCGGTGAAGACCGCATCCGCCTTCTCCCAGACATGGGGCGGCAGAGAGGGCTGCCAGAGCGCCTGCGCCTCCGGCCGGACGATGCGGTAAGGCCCGTATTGTTCGAGTTTCAGACCGTTGCCGCTGTCGATCAGGTGGAAATCGCCGGCTCCGGCCGATTCCAGGATGACGGGCACGCGTTCGGCGGGGCGATCGCCCTCACGCGGAACAAGTACACGGGTTTCGGCCTGCGGCGTGGCGGGCACGGGTTTGGCCGGCTTTTCGAAGGGCCGGGATACGGGCCTGACGGCCGCATGCTGGCGCGCTGGCCGCTTTCCGGCCTCGGCCCGGATCTTCACGCCCGGCCGCCTTTCCTTGTTCTTCAATGCGTTCGTCCGCCTGGGAAATTCCTATCGTGCGGCAGCAGATAACATTTACCGGGAATTCTTCAAAGCCGGGCGAATCGAAGAAACCGGTGTTTTATTTTCTTGTCATACGGTACTACATTTGCATATTGTCCCTCCATCTGTCCCACTTGGCAAACGACATAGGGCTTGCAATAAGCCTTCAACATGCATTTTCGGAGGATCATCACATGGATATGGGCGGCGAAGAACGTATTGCAGCACCCCGCGACGTGGTCTGGCAGGCATTGAACGATCCGGAAATCCTGCGGCAGTGCATTCCGGGCTGCCAGACGCTGGAGCAGAAATCGCCGACCGAACTCGCCGCCACCGTCAAGCTGAAGATCGGCCCGGTCTCGGCCAATTTCTCCGGCGAAGTCACCCTTTCCGACATCAACCCGCCGGAAAGCTATACGATCTCCGGCGAAGGCAAGGGCGGCATCGCGGGCTTCGCCAAGGGTTCGGCGACCGTGACGCTGGTGGAAGACGGAACCGACACGCTGCTGCGCTACTCCACCAAGGCGCAGGTGGGCGGCAAACTCGCCCAGCTCGGCTCGCGCCTGATCGATTCGACCTCGCAGAAGCTCGCGGGCCAGTTCTTCGCGGATTTCAACAAGGCGGTGGTCGCCAAGGCCGCCGAGGCCTGATCCTATTTTGAAGGCAGTTGCGACGAGGCCGGCCGTCCCGCGACGGCCGCCTTGTGCTCGTTCTGCCACCTGACGGCTTCGCGCGCCTCGACGCGGGCCTGCTTGCGGTGCTTGCCCTGGCTCCACCAGGTCACCGCCGAGCCGATCAGCATGCCTACCAAGACGGCCAGGAACAGGAACAGGAAGAGCGGCGCACTCACCGACAGGACACCGTCTTCCGGCCGGAAGGGATTGAGCGCCAACGTCACCACCTGGCGGTTCGCCACCGCGAGCACGATCAGCACGATGCCGAGCGGCACGAAGATCACGAGAGAGACGATCCGTTTGAACTTGTCCATGGGATTCTCCGGCGACAGACGATCTGCCGTTTTATCGGCGTCCGTTGCAGAATAGGCGCACTTCGGGGGGATTCAAGGGCGGCGGATGACCGCGCGGCAGGGGAATCAATCGTCCTCGTCGGCAAGGCCCGGATTGAGGCGTTCGCGCAGTTCCTTGCCGGTCTTGAAGAAGGGAACCCACTTCTCCTCGACGAAGACGCTTTCGCCGGTGCGGGGATTGCGGCCGGAACGGGAGGGGCGATTCTTCACCGAAAAGGCGCCGAAACCGCGCAGTTCGACACGGTTTCCGGCGGCCAGTGCATCTGTGATCTCGTCGAGCACGGCGTTCACGATGTTCTCGACGTCGCGGTGGTAGAGATGCGGATTGCGGGCTGCAACGATCTGAACCAGTTCTGACTTGATCACGGTTGTCCCCTGAAAAAATTAGATTTTCATCCGCGTCCAACCTGCCAAACGGAGACCAGACCGTCAAGAAACAACTTGTCCGTCCCGAACATCCGAAAGGCATAGGGGGCGATCGCCTCACCTAAACCGGTCTGCCGGAAGAACTCGGCCATGGCGCTCGCGAGCCAGAAGGACGAGGAGGACCTCCGCTCCTTCCAATCGACGACCGGCAGATCCTTCGAGACGCCGCGCGATTCCAGATAAGCCCTTATGTCCTCGTCGCCGCCGAGCTTGTCGACCAGCTTGACGCCGAGCGCCTGGCGCCCGGTGAAGATCGTCCCGTCGGCCAGTTTCAGGACCTCCTCGCGCGGCAGCTTGCGGCGGTCCGCAACCAGATCGACGAACCAGCCGTAGCTGTCCATCACCATGTTGCGGATCATCGTCCTGGCCTCCTCGCTCGCCGGATGGAAGGGCGACGGCTCGGCCTTCAGCGGCGCCGATTTGATCTCCTCCAGCGAAACGCCGATCTTCTGCATCATCTCGGCGATCTGCGGGTACTGGAAGATGACGCCGATCGAGCCGGTGATCGAGCTCTCGCCCGCGACGATCTGATCGCCGGCGGTGGCGATCATATAACCGGCGGAGGCCGCGAGCGTGCGGATGTCGGAGACGACCGGCTTCTTCTCCGCGACATGGCGGATCGCCTTGAAGATGCGCTCGCCGCCATAGGTCGTGCCCCCCGGCGAGGAGATCGAGACGACGAGCGCCTTGGCCTGACTGCTGTCGGCGATCCGGTCGAGCCGCTCCAGAAGCTCCTTGTCGTCGGAGATCAGGCCGGAAATCTCGATGCGGGCGACATGCGGCACCGCCGATCCCACACGATCCCCACCGGCAAAGCGGTAGAGCGCGAACCCGATGCCGATCAGAAAGACCAGGGCGACGATGCGCCAGAAGCTCAGCTTGCGGCGCAGTGAACGCCGGTCCGCAATTGCCATTTGATCCATGAGACCACCCTTTCGAGATGCGCTGCCCGCTGCTAAATAGGCTCTCTAGCGCGTTTTGCAGCAGTGCACATCACGTTTTTATGTTGTCCGTTATTGTTTGTTGATGAATAAAAACCATATTGGCGGGCAAGACAAAGCCGCATCCGTCCCGCTCCCCGCCGTAACCGCGGGAAGGACGGCAAAAGGCAAGTAAGGATCGATCCGGCACCCATGCTGCAGCATATTCGAAAGACGGCAGGCCTCGTGGCGGCGCTGGAGCCGCATGCGGACGCCTATCAGGCAGCGCTTTCCCATTCCACGCTGGTGCGGAAGCTGAAAGTTCTGCTGCCCATCAGCGCCGCCGTGATCTCGGCTCTCTTCATCGGCGTCTCGGTCATCCGCGCCTACCTGCCCGAGAACCTGTCCATCGAGAACGCCCGCATCGAGAACGGCAAGATCGTCATGGAGCGTCCGGCGATCTCGGGCCGCAACAGCGACGGCATCAGCTATTCGATGATCGCCACGCGCGCGCTGCAGGACATCCAGAACCCGAACATGATCACGCTCGAGGACGTGAAGGCCGCCGTGCCGATCAACGACGACGTGATCGCGCGGGTGACGGCGACCGGCGCCGACTTCGACCGCGGCTCCGACAAGCTCAACCTCACCGCGCCGTTCGACGTCAACCTGTCGAACGGCATCACCGCCCGCTTCAAATCCGCCCGCATGGATATCCCCGGCGGGACCATGGATACGCCCGATCCCGTCGATATCTCCATGAAGGAAGGCTCGATTGTTGCAGAGTCTTTAAAGATAACGGATAAGGGACGCACTATCACATTCCAAGGTCAGGTTCGCGTCCATCTCGACCCTGCCGCAATCCGCAACCAAGGCAAATAGAGCCCGGCCGCCATGATGTATCGCCGCCTTCTTTCCCGCAATACCGCAGTTCTGATCGCGGCAGGCCTGCTGTCCTGTCTCGCCGCCACCGCGCACGCCCAATCGACCACCAGCCAGATGGAGGGCCTCAAGCTTTCCGGCGACCAGCCCATCCAGATCCAGAGCGACCAGCTCGAAATCAAGGAGCAGGAGAAGAAGGCCTTCTTCACCGGCAACGTGCAGGTCGTGCAAGGCTCGACCACGATGAAGGCCGGCAAGATGACCGTCCTCTATACGGGGCAGGAAGGCGCGTCGGTCACCTCGGGCAATGCCAATATCGACAAGATCTTCCTCGACGGCACGGTTTTCCTGAGCTCCGGCACGCAACAGGCGACCGCCGAGAAGGGCGAATTCGACATGGCGTCGCAGACTTTCGTGCTTTCCGGCAAGCAGGTCGTGCTTTCCGAAGGCCCCAACGTATTCAAGGGTTGCAAGCTCACCGTTCTGATGGCAACCGGAGAGGCGAAGCTCGACAGCTGCGGCGGGCGCGTCGAGATCATGCTCGATCCGAAATCCCGGCAGCAGCCACAAAACCGATAATAGACCCAAGACGTGAAAATACCGCTGCTCTCCAGTCTGTCGGCCAGGAAGCCGTCCGCGCCCGAACCTTTCGTTGCACGCGACAAAGCGCGCTACGAGGGCACGCTCGTCGCTCATGGCCTTTCCAAGACCTATGACACGCGCCGTGTCGTCAACGGCGTGTCGCTCGTCGTGCGCCGCGGCGAGGCCGTCGGGTTGCTCGGACCGAACGGCGCCGGCAAAACCACCTGCTTCTACATGATCACCGGGCTCGTGCCGGTCGACGAGGGCATGATCGCCATCAACGGCAACGAGGTCACCCGGATGCCGATGTATCGCCGCGCCCGCCTCGGCGTCGGCTACCTGCCGCAGGAGGCCTCAATCTTCCGCGGCCTGACGGTGGAGGAGAATATCCGCGCCGTTCTCGAAGTGCACCAGCCGGACAGGGACAAGCGGGAGAGCAAGCTCGACGAGCTTCTGGACGAATTCCATATCGGCCAACTGCGCAAATCCGCGGCGGTGGCGCTTTCCGGCGGCGAGCGGCGGCGCCTCGAAATCGCCCGCGCGCTGGCGACCGATCCCGCCTTCATGCTGCTCGACGAGCCGTTCGCCGGCGTCGACCCGATCTCCGTCTCGGATATCCAGAATCTCGTACGCCACTTGACGGCGCGCGGGATCGGCGTTCTGATAACGGACCACAATGTCCGCGAGACGCTCGGCCTCATCGACCGGGCCTATATCATCCATGCGGGCGAAGTGCTGACGCACGGCCGGGCGGACGATATCGTCAACAATCCGGACGTCCGCCGCCTGTACCTGGGCGACAAGTTCAGCCTGTAATACGCGTCGTGCGGCAAAGAAGTTCACCTTCTCCGCACAGCAGCGCTTGACCAAATCTTCTAAAAAAGCAATTCTCGTGCCAGATGCAAATTCGGCCATCGAAGGGGCATGGCCGAAAGCGTGGTCGCCGCTTCATGAGGGAGCGGCACAAGGAGATCGCAGGGGAGTTTCGCGTCCGTCATGGGTTTATCCGCCAGCCTTTTCCTGAGACAGACTCAATCGCTGGTGATGACGCCGCAGCTGATGCAATCGATCCAGCTGCTGCAGATGACGCATTTCGAGCTCACGCAGTTCATCGCCCACGAAGTCGAGAAGAATCCGCTGCTCGAAATTGCGTCAGACGGAAGCGAAAACGGCGCTGAAACAGGCTTTGAAGACAACGAGGCCTTTTCCGAACCCGACAGCGGAAGCCCCGACGGCGCGGCCGACGGACACTGGTATGAAAGCTCCTCCTCCGGCATGGCGGAACGGCTCGACGAGGGGCTCGGTACCGGGTTCGAAAACGTCTTCCAGGATGACGGTCCGGTCCGGCGCGCCGATGCCCCGGAATTGCTCAGCCAGTGGAAAAGCATGCCGGGCGGGGAAGCCGGCGAAGATTACGACCTGGACGACTTCGTCGCCGGCCAGGTGACGCTGCGCGACCATCTGAACCAGCAGATTCCCTTTCTTCCCGGCGGCGCGGCCGACCGCCTCATCGCCCAGCACCTGGTCGACCAGCTCGACGAGGCCGGCTACCTGCAGGGCGATCTTCAGGAAATCGCAGCCCGCCTCGGCAAACGCATCGAGGCTGTGGAGACGGTCCTGCACTCGCTGCAGACGCTCGACCCGCCGGGCGTCTTCGCCCGCTCGCTCGGCGAGTGCCTGGCGATCCAGCTTCGTCAGAGAAACCGGCTGGACCCGGCCATGGACGCGCTGGTCAAGCATCTGGAACTGCTTGCGAAGCGCGACTTCGCCTCGCTGAGGAAAATCTGCGGCGTCGACGACGAAGACCTGATCGACATGCTGGCGGAAATCCGGGGGCTCAATCCGAAGCCGGGCGCCGACTTCGAGAGCGGCGCTTCCGAGACGATCGCGCCCGATATCGTCGTGCGCGCCGCGCCGGACGGAAGCTGGATGGTCGAGCTCAACCCCGACACGCTGCCGCGCGTGCTGGTCAACCAGGCCTATTTCCAGAAGGTGGTGAAGAACTGCCCGAAGAACGGCGAGGATCACAATTTCCTCTCCGAATGCCTGCAGAACGCCAACTGGCTGACCCGCAGCCTCGACCAGCGCGCAAAGACGATCATGAAGGTGGCGGCCGAAATCGTCCGCCAACAGGACGCCTTCCTGATGTACGGCGTCGACCACCTGCGGCCGCTCAACCTGAAGACGGTCGCCGAAGCGATCAAGATGCATGAATCGACGGTGAGCCGCGTCACCTCCAACAAATACATGCTGACGCCGCGGGGCCTATTCGAGCTCAAATATTTCTTCACCGTCTCGATCGGCTCGGCGGAGGAAGGCGGCGACAGCCATTCGGCCGAGGCGGTGCGCCACCGCATCCGCCAGATGATCGCCCAGGAGACGCCGGACGCGGTGCTTTCCGACGACGACATCGTCATCAGCCTGAAGCGCGGCGGCGTCGAGCTTGCCCGCCGCACCGTCGCGAAATACCGCGAGGCGATGAACATCCCCTCCTCCGTCCAGCGCCGGCGGGAGAAGCGCGCGCTTGCCAGGGTCGCGGCTTTTTGAGCGTCCTCGGCTTCTCCGGGACTACGTCGAATTCCTGATGCCCGCGACCGTTGACATTCCCGGCCCCGGGCGCTAGAAGCCCGCCGCAATTGCACGGAACATGGTACAGACAATCCCGCCGTCCAAACAGGCATCGATTGCAGCAATTTGGCCTTGTCGCATGCGAATGGCTTGGATGAGGGGGCGGCTTGGCGTAGACTGAAACACGCAAGTCACGACAAGAAGGAAGAATTCCATGAGTGTGCGCGTATCCGGTAAGCATATGGAAATTGGCGATTCGTTCCGTCAAAGGATCGAGGAGCAGATCGGTGAAGCGGTTACGAAATACTTCGACGGGGGGTATGCGAGCCAAGTCATCGTGGAAAAATCCGGTTCGCGCTTTTCGGCCGATTGCAAGGTGCATCTCGATACCGGGGTCGTCCTGCATGCGGCGGGAGAGGCGAATGATCCACAGGGCAGTTTCGACGCCGCGGCAGAGCGGATCGAGAAGCGGCTGCGCCGCTACAAGCGGCGGCTCAAGGACCATCATGCGGGCAACCACATGAACGGCCATACGGAAATCGCCTACACCGTCATGGATCGCGTACCGGATGAAGCGGATGAAGTGCCCGAGGATTTCGCGCCGACCATCGTTGCCGAAAGCTCGAAACAATTGAAGACAATGTCGGTGGCAAGCGCCGTGATGGCGCTGGACATGACCGACGAACCGGTTCTTCTGTTCCGCAGCCCCGGCAAGGAAGAGCTGAACATCGTTTACCGCCGCAACGACGGCAATATTGGCTGGATCGATTCCACCAATATCAAAAACTGAACAATCTTGGGGAGAGCGTCGGCAGCGGCGCTCCCCTTCGCCTGGAGCAAAGCTCTTGCGGCACAAAGGATGACGAGAATGGCATTGGCAGATTTACTGCAGCAAGATGCGATTATTCCTGCCCTCAAAGTGAATTCCAAAAAGCAGCTTCTGCAGGAACTGGCGGCGAAAGCTTCCAAGCTCACCGGCGTTGCCGAACGGGAAATCTTCGACGTCATCCTGCAGCGGGAGAGGCTCGGCTCCACCGGCGTCGGCCACGGCATCGCCATTCCGCACGGCAAGCTCAACAGCATCTCCTCGATCAAGGGCATTTTCGCACGCCTCGAAGCGCCGGTCGATTTCGAAGCGCTCGACGACGAGCCGGTCGACCTGGTCTTCCTGCTGCTCGCGCCGGAAGGTGCGGGCGCCGACCATCTGAAGGCGCTGTCGCGCATCGCCCGCGTGCTGCGCGACCAGGAACTGGTGGCGAAGCTGCGCAAGACCGATTCCGCCTCGGCGATCTACGCCTTCCTCAACGAGGAGCAGGCCAACCACGCCGCCTGACGGCAAACGGGCTTTCGTGGGGACGAGACGAGCCGCCCGGCCGCCGGAAAGGCGCCGGGCGGTTTTGGTTTTTTCGAAGCTTCTCCAGCATCGTCTGCATGGCGCGGGAGCCGAACGCCCGACAAGACCCCCTTTGCCTTTTCGGCCGCCTGCCACATCTCCTCAGTTAGCTGTGGAGGCAGCCATGAACGATGAAGCGCGTGCCCGCATTGCGGCCAATGACAAACTGCTGAAAGCACTGATCACGCTTCTTGCGATCAAGGATCCCGATCTGCTCGACGAGCTGGACCTGATCTTCACGATCGCCGGCGATGAAGACAGCCCGATCGGGGAGGCGGACCGAAGGACTCGCGACCACCTGCGCAAGGAGCTGGAAATGATCAGGACACTCGCCAGCAAGGCGCTGGAGACGGCGCATTAGGCGTCTTCGCCCGGGACAGCCCGGGCAGGACGGAGGAAAGGTTGCGGGCCGCCGGTCAGGCCTTGTTCTCGCCCGCCGTTTCGGTGGCCGCAGACGCTTCCGGCTTCGGACCGCCTTTGGCGACCCCGACCATGGCTGGGCGCAGAACGCGTTCGCCGATCGTGAAGCCGGCCTGGACGACCTGAACGACCGTGTTGTTCGGCACCGTGGCGTCCGGGATTTCGAACATGGCCTGATGGAAGTTCGGATCGAACTTCTGGCCCTCCGCCTCGATCTTCTTCACGCCGTGCCGCTCCAGCGCCGAGAGCATGGAGCGCTCGGTCATTTCCACGCCTTCGAGAAGCGTGCTCAACGTGGCATCGGCACCGGCGCGTATCTCGGTCGGGACGGCGTCCAGCGCCCTGCGCAGGTTGTCCGAAACGGCGAGCATGTCGCGCGCGAAGCCCGCTACGGAATAGGACTTGGCATCCTTCACGTCGCGCTCCGTGCGGCGGCGCAGGTTGTCCATCTCGGCGGCAAGCCGCAGGAAGCGATCGCGCAATTCGGCATTCTCATTTTTCAGCACGTCAAGCGGGTCAGGCTCCTGGACTGCCTCCGGGGCCTTGGTTTCCGCGGCATTCTCCGTGGCCGCGTCCTCGAGAGCAGACGCCACAGCTTCCGCCGTGTTTTCGGCGGCAGTTGCGTCAGGTCCGTTCTTCTTGGTTTCGTCGGTCATGACGGTCTCCGGTTATTCTTGCTTGGATTTCTGGGCTCAGTTTTGTGCCCGATATCGAGGTTTAAGGTGAAAAAATCAAGGCTTGACGGGAAACTTGGGCTAAGGCTCTCGGAGATCAGCGCGACAGCCTTGCCAACAGCTGGGCCGTATAATCCACCATCGGCACGATGCGGGAATAGTTGAGCCGCGTCGGACCGATGACGCCGACCGCGCCGATGATGCGATCCTCGCCGTCGCGATAGGGCGCCACGATGAGCGAAGAGCCCGAGAGCGAAAAAAGCTTGTTTTCCGAACCGATGAAGATGCGTACCCCCGGCCCCCGCTCGGCAAGGTCGAGGATTTCGAGCAGGCTGTCCTTTTTTTCGAGATCGTCGAAGAGAAGGCGCAGGCGGTCCAGATCGGCCGTATCGTCGAGGCCTTGAAGGAGGTTGGCGCGGCCACGGACGATAAGCTGGCTCGGCTTGCCTTCCTCGCTGTCTCCCGACCAGACGGCCAAACCCCGTTCCACAAGATCCTGCGAGAGAGCATAGAGCGCGCCCTGCACCTCGTCCTTGAGCTTCTTCAGCTGGCTGCGCAGTTCCGGCAGCGTCTGGCCGGTCAGATGCGCGTTGAGGAAATTGGCCGCCTCGGTGAGCTGCGACGACGTCACGCCCGCCGGCAGCTCGATGATGCGGTTCTCCACCTGGTTGTGATCGCCGACGAGCACCGCGAGCGCCTTGGTGGGCTCCAGACGGATGAACTCGACATGTTTCAGCACGGGATCGCTTTTCGCGGTGATGACGAGGCCGGCGCCGCGCGACATGCCTGACAGAACCAGGCTCGCCTCCGCCATCAGGCTTTCCATCGGCTGGTCGCGGTCGGCGGGGCGGATCTGCCGGTCGATGCTGGCGCGCTCCTCCTCCGACAGGTTTCCGACCTGCATGAAGGCATCGACGAAGAACCTCAGGCCCGACTGGGTGGGCAGCCGGCCGGCGCTGATATGCGGCGAATAGATGAGGCCCAGTTCCTCCAGGTCGCTCATCACATTGCGCACCGACGCCGGCGAAAGCGACATGGGGAGCAGGCGGGAGAGGTTGCGGGAGCCGAGCGGCTCACCGGTTTCGAGATAGCTCTCGACGATGCGACGGAAAATTTCGCGCGAACGGTCATCGAGCACAGAGCCGCTCTCCCTACCCGCCGGTGCCGAAAAACCCATCTAAACCTTCACCACTCTGTTGATCCTTCCGGAAAATATAGTCATTCGCCCGCGTCTTCGCAAAAGGGAAAATCAGCCAAGCCGTCATCACGGCCGTTCAAAAAGCAGGCCCCCCGGCAAAGGCATGCGCGGGATTTCCAGATTTCGCAATTCCGGACGGAAAACCGCTTCGCACTTTTCCTGGAATTGCTTTAGAAGGCAGAAACCGAAATCCAGGGAGCAAAGCATGCGGCCTTCAGGCAGACAGACGAACCAGATGCGCAAGGTCTCTTTCGAGCGCAATTTTTCGAAGCACGCGGAGGGCTCCTGCCTCGTGAAATTCGGGGACACGCATGTGCTCTGCACCGCAAGCCTCGAGGACAAGACGCCGCCGTGGCTCCGGAACAGCGGCAAGGGCTGGGTGACCGCGGAATACGGCATGCTGCCGCGCGCCACCGGCGAACGCATGAAGCGCGAGGCCGCCGCCGGCAAGCAGGGTGGCCGCACGCAGGAAATCCAGCGTCTGATCGGCCGGTCGCTGCGCGCCGTCATCGATCTCGAAGCGCTCGGCGAGCGGCAGATCACCGTCGATTGCGACGTCATCCAGGCGGATGGCGGCACCCGCACCGCCTCGATCACCGGCGGCTGGGTGGCGCTCTACGACTGCCTGAAATGGATGGAAGCACGCTCGATGATCAAGGTCGAGAAGGTGCTGAAGGATCACGTGGCGGCGATCTCCTGCGGCATCTTCGCCAGCCAGCCGGTGATCGACCTCGATTACCTTGAGGATTCTGCGGCCGAGACCGACGCCAATTTCGTCATGACCGGTGCCGGCGGCATTGTCGAGGTGCAGGGAACGGCGGAAGGCGCGCCCTTCAGCCAGGAAGAATTCCTGCAGCTCCTGGCGCTGGCGCAGGCGGGTACGCAGGAACTGGTGGCGCTGCAGAAGCAGGCGATCGCATAAGATTGCCCCTCACCCTAACCCTCTCCCCGTTCTGAAGGGAGAGGGAACGTGCCCCGCGAAACGTCGCATCTGCGAAAACGGTGCGGCATATACCCTTCTCCCCGCAAGCGGGGAGAAGGTGCCGGCAAGCGGATGAGGGGCTGGGGCAAGGAAAGGGAATAATGATCGAAGGCATTCTCGAAACCGCGCTCTATGCCGACGACCTCGACGCGGCGGAAGCTTTCTACGGCGGCGTGCTCGGGCTCGAAAAAGTGCTGCGCGCCGGCAATCGCCACGTCTTCTTCCGCTCGGGCCCGGGCATCCTCTTGATCTTCAATCCGGCCGAAACGATAAAGCCGCCGCCGGCCGATGCGCTGCCCGTGCCGCCGCATGGCGCGACCGGTCCGGGTCACGTCTGCTTCCGCATGAGCGGCAAGGCGATCTCCTCGCTCAAGGAAAAGCTGGAAACGGCAGGCATAGCCATCGAAAGCGATTTCCGCTGGCCGAACGGCGCCCGCTCGATCTATTTCCGCGATCCCGCCGGCAACAGCCTGGAATGCGCAGAGCCCAAGCTCTGGAATCTCGATTGAGGCCGCGGCCTCACAAGACGCTTGGTATCCGCCACAAAACTCCGTTATAGACAAGGCAATCAGAGCCAGGAATTCTTCCCGATGATCATACGCGAATGGCGAGGCCGCGCCTCTCCTTCCAATACGGACGCCTATCCCGCGCATTTCCGAAGCCACGTGGTTCCGGAACTGCAGGCGCTTCCGGGCTTTATAGGCGCGCATCTCAGCCGCCGGGCGCTCGGCGACCGGACGGAGTTCGTCGTGCTGACCCGCTGGAGGGACATGGATGCCATCCGCGCTTTCGCCGGCGACACGCCCGACAAGGCCGTGGTGGAGCCGGGCGCGGTTGCGGCCCTCATCGAATTCGACGATTTCGTGGAACATTACGAGGTCGTCGAGGAAACCTAGCTTGAGGCATTTCGGCAAACGACCGTGCCCCAGCCTCTCCATTTTCAGTTTCATAAAGACAAAGAATGCGCAAACTCGATACCAAGACCATCGTCGTCGCCAGTCACAATGCCGGAAAAATCCGCGAGATCGCAGAGCTGATCGGCCCGCTCGGCTTTTCGGCGAAATCCGCCGCCGAACTGAAGTTCGAGGAGCCGGACGAGACCGGCACGACCTTCGAGAAAAATGCCGCGATCAAGGCGCTCGCCTCGGCCAAGGCTTCCGGCCTGCCGGCACTTTCGGACGATTCCGGTCTCGTCGTCGATGCGCTCGATGGCCAGCCCGGCGTCTATACCGCCAACTGGGCGGAACGCGAGGACGGCACGCGCGACTTCTATATGGCGATGGAGAAGGTCGAAAAGGCGCTTCAAGAAAAAGGGGCCACGGCACCCGAGCAGCGCACCAGCCGCTTCGTCAGCGTGCTCTGCCTCGCCTGGCCGGACGGGCATACCGAATTCTTCCGCGGCGAGGTGGAAGGCACGGTCGTATGGCCACCGCGCGGGACGCAGGGGTTCGGCTACGATCCGGTCTTTCAGCCGGAGGGCTACGATACTACCTTCGGCGAGATGAGTTCCGAAGAAAAGCATGGCTGGAACATCGGCAAGCCGCAGGCGCTCTCCCACCGGGCGCGCGCCTTCAAGCGCTTCGTCGAAACCTGCCTGGAGGCCTGAGTTCCTTTGAACGCCACTATTCCCCTTCTGCCCGACACGCTCCTGCCCGATACCGGGGAGCCCGGATTTGGGGTCTATGTGCATTGGCCGTTCTGCGCGGCCAAATGCCCCTATTGCGACTTCAACAGCCATGTGCGCCACCAGCCGGTGGACCAGCCCCGCTTTACCGCCGCCTTCCTGAAGGAGATGGAGGCGATGCGGAAGATGAGCGGGCCGAAGACAGTCACCAGCATCTTTCTCGGCGGCGGCACGCCTTCCTTGATGGACCCGGCGACAGTCTCGGCGATCCTCGACGGCATCGCGAGGCACTGGCATGTGCCCGACGGCATCGAGATCACCATGGAGGCCAATCCTTCCAGCGTCGAGGCGACCCGCTTCCGCGGCTACCGGGAGGCCGGCGTCAACCGCGTATCGCTCGGCGTGCAGGCGCTGAACGACGCCGACCTGAAGTTCCTCGGGCGGCTGCACGACGTCGCCGACGCCTTGAAGGCGATCCGGCTGGCGCGCGACATCTTTCCGCGCATGAGCTTCGACCTCATCTATGCCCGGCCGACCCAGACGGTGGATGCCTGGGAGGCAGAGCTGAAGGAGGCCATTTCCTATGCCGTCGATCACCTGTCGCTCTACCAGCTGACGATCGAGGAGGGCACGCCCTTCTACGGGCTCGCCAAGGCGGGCAAGCTCACCGTGCCGGACGGCGACCAGTCGGCGGCCCTTTACGAGGCGACGCAGGAGATCACGGAGCGGTTCGGCATGCCGGCCTACGAGGTTTCCAACCATGCGCAGCCCGGCGCCGAAAGCCGGCACAACCTCACCTACTGGCGTTACGGCGATTATGCCGGCATCGGTCCCGGCGCGCACGGCCGGCTGACCCGCGGCCGGAACAAGATCGCGACCTCCACGGAACGGCGGCCGGAAACCTGGCTCGAACAGGTGGAGCGCGTCGGCCACGGCATGCTGGACGAGGAGATCCTCGGCTTCGAGGAACAGGCGGACGAGCTGCTGCTCATGGGCCTGCGCTTAAGGGAAGGGGTCGACCTTGCACGCTGGCAGCAGCTTTCCGGCCGCGATCCCGACCCGATCCGCGAAGAGCGGCTTCTGGAACACGGCTTCATCGAGCGGCTCGGCAATTCGCGGCTGCGCTGCACGCCTTCCGGCATGCTGATCCTGGATGCCGTGGTCGCCGATCTGGCGTGCTGAGCGCTTCCTATCGGGGCGACAGCAGGAGCCTCGTGCCGAAGCCGACGAAAACCAGGCCGACGCCGAGATCGATCTTCTTCTTGGCCCGGAGATACGCCGCCGCGACCGTGCGATGGGTGATGAGGCCGATCAGGCAGGTATAGTAGATCGTCGAAACCGTGACCATCACGGCGACCGCCACGAGCCCATAGACGAAGGGCGTGCCGGCCGGCATGGTCGCCGCAAAAAGGCTCGCGACGAAAAGCGCCGACTTTGGATTGGCGAGATTTGTGGCGAGCCCCATGCGATAGGCGGTCGGGAGCGGCACGTCGATCTTCCGGGTGTTGAGATCGGCAGCCTGCCGCGATTTCCGCACATCCAGAAAGATCCTGCAGCCCAGCCAGACAAGATAAAGCCCGCCAACGATCTTCAGCGCCAGATAGGCGAAGGGCGCGGCCTGGAAGAGAACGTTGATCCCCAGCCAGCCGGCAAGGCCCCAGAGACACGTTCCGGTGATGGTGCCACTTGCCGCAACGATCGCGACCCGCCTCGGCGCGGTCAGCGCATAACGCATGACCAGCAGCGTGTTGGGACCGGGCGTGATACACGCCACGGCCCAGATCGTTGCGACGGAGAGAAGGAACGTCACGTCGATTCCTCGCCTTTACACAACTCCGGACGCAACACCGCTCCGCACTTTCGACGGATTTGCCTTACGCATTGTTCTCGTTGATCAGCCGTTTCAGAAGCTCGACCTCGTGGCTGAGCTTGGTGTCGCCCGAGATCAGCTCCTCGATCTTACGGACCGCATGTAGCACGGTCGTATGATCGCGGCCACCGAAACGACGGCCGATTTCCGGAAAGGAGCGCGGCGTCATGGTCTTCGACAGATACATGGCGACCTGGCGCGGCTTGACGATGACACGGGTGCGCCGGTTCGAGACCAGTTCCTGGCGCGAGACATTGTAATGCCTGGCGACGACGCGCTGGATGTCCTCGATGCGGACGCGTTTCGCCTCACCCGCGCCAACCAGGTGCGCGAGCAGTTCGTCCACCCGCTCGATCGACAGCGACGGCTCGAAGGAGCGGCGGAAAAGCAGCTGGTTGAACGCCCCCTCCAGCTCACGACCGCTGCTCGCCACGTTGCGCGCCACATGGGACAGGATTTCCATCGGAATGTCGAGGGAAGGATCGTCCTGGCGGGCGGTCGCCAACCGGCCCTTCAGCATCGCCAGACGCATCTCGTAATCCGGCGTCTCGACTTCGATCGCGACGCCGCCCTGGAGACGGGAACGGACGCGCGGGTCGAGCGATTCCAGCTCCCAGGGGGCCCGGTCGGCGGCGACCACGACCTGCTTGGCGCTGTCGAGCAGCATGTTGAGCAGGTGGCAGAACTCGTTCTGGATCATCTTGCCCTGCAGGAACTGCATGTCGTCGATGATCAGCAGATCGATGTTGCGCAGCGAATCCTTCAGCGTCAGCGCGTCGTTGTCGCGGATCGCGGTCGCGAAGCGCCACATGAAATATTCCGCCGTCAGATAGACGACCCGCGGCATGCGCTCGCTGCCGACGGCGGCATTGGCGATCGCCTGGAGAAGATGCGTCTTGCCGAGGCCGACGCCGGAATGAATGAAAAGCGGATTGAAGCGCACGGCGCCCGCGCCGGCTTCGGCGATCGTCCTGGCGGCGGCGAGCGCGACCCGGTTCGACGGGCCTTCGACGAAAGTGTCGAAGGTGAAGCGGCTGTCGAGCGGCGAGCCGAACAGCGGGCCCGGAGCCTGGGAAGGACGGGCCGGAGCAGCGGCCGGCGGCGAGAAAGCGGCTATCTTGCCGATCTCGCGCGGCGCCTGCTGACGCTGGAAGGATTGAGCCGGCGCCGGTTCCGGGGGAAGAGCGCGCACCTCGCCTGCGGCGGGGGTACGGGTGCTGCGGCTTGCACTGCGCACCAGGATTTCCACCTTGAGGATCTCGGAATCCTCGGCCTGGAAGATGGATGTAATGAGATCGAGATACCGGTTGTTGATCCAGGACTTCAGGAAGGTTGTCGGCACCGTGAGCCTGACCACGCTCTTCGAAATCGAATGCAGCTTCAAACGCCCGAACCAGCTTGCATAAACGTCCTGACCGACCTGCGCTTTCAAACGTGTGCTGAATCGCTCAAAAAGAGCATCATGCTTCATTTCAGATGTTTCCCCTGCCGCCTGGGGGCAAATTGAATCGAGTGCTTTCCGTGCGTGGTCCCCATTCCCTGCACGGGCCGATACGGTATTCATCTGCATTATTCGCCGCCTTCCAATAATAGCCCGGCGGATTTTGCTTGTGCCGCCAGAACAAACCTCGTTTCAAGGCAAAGCAAACCATTCCCACTCATTGAGAACCGTCGCCGCCCGTCCCCTTGTTTCGGAACTTTCTCTCTCGCCTCGCAGCCGATCGAAAGCCGCGCCCGGTCCGTCTCGCATGCGGACCAAAGCTCGCGGGAGCCACCCCCGCGCAGACGAACGCCTCATCCTCATCATGAGCCGTCCGGACCTCTTTCCTCCTATCCGGCCGGAGCCGGGTTCGCGTTGACAAAAGCCGGCCGTCTCCGGAAACACCCCTGCTTCCGGCTTGCAACCGATGGTTATCTGGAAAACGGGAAAATCTCTCCCGTAGCAAGGGACAAAAAGTCTACGCGCCGTCGCTTGTTGACGGTTGCCGGCAGCCTCTGAAGTAATCCCCGCGCCCCTTGCTGGAACCCATTTAGGCAGGATCAAATGCCAAGATCAATGATGAATTTTACGCAAAATTAAGAGGCGGGCGTTGACTCCGAGAGCGTGATTTGAATGTCACAGAGGCGTTCATGGAGAATCGCTGTTGAATCAATGGGATTCAAAAAAGACATACATTCCCGGTCATTGTTCACAGAAAAAATAAAAATCTTCTTGACTCGATCAGACGGCTTTCCGGCATGCAAAAAGTCACACGCAGACTCACATACCTCCTACAAGCAGTTGATTTTGCTGATCATTTTATGTCACGCCCCTGACACGAAATTGTTAATGAGCCGGGTAAACATATGGAAACCTGAGAGAATCACAAAAAGCCCGGTCAATCAGACCAGGCTTCGTCATGACACAATCTTTAGGAAATGATCAGGCCGAGAGGGCCTTCACACGCGCCGCCAAACGGGAGACCTTCCGGGACGCCGTGTTGCTGTGGATCACGCCCTTGGAAGCAGCGCGCTGGATTTCCGGCTGGGCAACCTTGAGCGCTTCGGCAGCAACGGCGAGATCGCCGGAGGCGATGGCTTCCTCGACCTTGCGGATGAAGCCACGGACGCGCGAACGGCGAGCCTTGTTGACTGCGGTACGGCGAGCGATCTTGCGGGTCGCCTTTTTCGCCGAAGTTGTATTGGCCATTTATGCCTCTCTACGAATTCGAACCAAACTCCACCATTGCCGCGCCGGTCCTGCGACCCTTCATCCAGCAATTCGGGAGCAATAGAGGAAGCCGTGATCAGGCTTTCCCAACTGTGGGCGGGCATATAACCGGAATGGCCGCCCCCGTCAACGCAGATTCTGCCAACGCAGAGTTTGCCAACGCGCATTTTAACGAAGGCGATCGCCGTTCAGCGGTTGGAGAACTGCGGCTTGCGCTTTTCCACGAAGGCCGCCATGCCTTCCTTCTGATCGGCCGTGGCAAACAGCGAGTGGAAGAGCCGCCGCTCGAAGCGCAGGCCTTCGGCAAGCGTCGTCTCGAAGGAACGGTTGACCGCCTCCTTCGCCATCAGGACCGCCGCGCGCGGGAAAGAGGCGATCTTCTCCGCCGCCTCGACCGCCTCGTCGATCAACCGTCCGGGCTCGACGATCCGGGCCACCAGCCCTGCCCTTTCCGCTTCCGCGGCATCCATCATCCGGCCCGTCAGCACCAGGTCCATGGCCTTCGCCTTGCCGACGGCGCGCGTCAGGCGCTGCGAGCCGCCCATGCCGGGGATGACGCCGAGGGTGATTTCCGGCTGGCCGAATTTCGCCGTCTCGGAGGCGATGATGAAATCGCACATCATGGCAAGCTCGCAGCCGCCGCCGAGCGCGAAGCCGGAGACGGCGGCAATCATCGGCTTGCGGGTCGCGGCGATCGCCTCCCAGCCGGAGATGAAATCGCCGACATAGGCGTCGACGAAATCGATGCCCTGCATCTCCTTGATATCGGCGCCGGCGGCAAAGGCCTTCTCCGAACCGCTCAAGACGATCGCACCAACGTCGTCATCCTTGCCGAAGGCGGCCAGCACGTCCTTCAGTTCGGCCATGACGGTCGAATTCAGGGCGTTCAGCGCCTTCGGGCGGTTCAGCGTGATGAGCGCCACCGGGCCGCGCATCTCGGTCAGCAGGGTCTCGTAGCTCATCCGGCCTCTCCTTTTATTTCTGGCATGTCGGGCAATAAAATGTGGAACGGCCCGCCTGGGTGATGCGGGCGACCGTACCGCCGCAGCCCGGCGTACGGCAAGCCTCTCCCTCGCGATCGTAGACGGAGAAGGCGTGCTGGAAATAACCGAGCGAGCCATCCGTCCGGATATGATCGCGCAGCGACGAGCCGCCGGCGGCGATCGCATCGGCAATGACGTCGCGGACCGCATCGTTGAGAAGCGCAAGCTCCTTCTTCGGCTTTCCGGTCTTCGTCACGATGCTGCCGGCCGCCCGTTTCGGCGAAAGATGCGAACGCCACAGCGCTTCGCAGACATATATATTGCCGAGGCCCGCCACGACCGTCTGGTCGAGAAGGGCGCCCTTCAGCGGCTGGTTCTTGCCGGAAAAACGCCGGGCGAGATAATCGGCATCGAGCGCATTGCCGGTCGGTTCCGGTCCGAGCTCGGCGAAGGCGGGATAGAGATCGAGCTCGCTGCGCTTCCACAGATGCATGAAACCGAAGCGGCGCGGGTCGTTGTAGATGACCTTGAGCGGGCCCTTCTCGGGCGCCAGATGGAAGACGACGTGGTCGTGCCGGCCGTCCTTCGAGCGCGGATGGTGGAATTCGCCGGGTGTCTCGTTCTCGATCCTGAACGATCCGGACATGCCGAGATGGCTGATGACGGTCAGATCGTCCTCCAGATCGATCAGCAGGTATTTGGCGCGGCGGCCGAGCGAGACAATTCGCCGCTCCCGAACCGCCTCGGCAAAGTTCTCCGGGAGCGGAAAGCGCAGATCCGGGCGGTTCAGTTCGAGCTTCGCGACGACGGCGCCTTCCATTGCCGGGGCGAGGCCGCGCCGGACGGTTTCAACCTCTGGCAATTCGGGCATCTGATCCTAACTTCCTGTTCCAACCGCACCGTTCCTGATCTATAGACCGGACCGGATGTCGCCGTCATTCATATGGCATCTACAATGAGTGGGCCACAGATAGCGAGACCCGGCCGATTTCGCTATGGTCGGCCGGAATAGACGCAAGGAGTTCACCGATGACCGAAGCCCGTACCAGCGCCGACGGTGGGATGGAAACATCCTATGGCTTCCGAAAGGTGGCGGATGGGGAGAAACAAGGCCTCGTCAACGACGTCTTCCATAAGGTCGCCAAGCGCTACGACGTCATGAACGACGTGATGTCGGCCGGCATGCACCGGGTCTGGAAGGATGCGATGGTGGCTGCCCTCAATCCGCGCAAGGACACCGGCTACAAAACCCTGGACGTGGCGGGCGGCACGGGCGACATCGCCTTCCGCATCGTCGAGGCCTCCGACCGCAAGGCGCATGTGACCGTGCTCGACATCAACGGCTCGATGCTTGCGGTCGGCGCCGAGCGGGCGGCGAAGAGGCGGCTTTCGGAAAACCTCGATTTCGTCGAGGCGAATGCCGAATCCCTGCCCTTCGAAGCCGGTTCCTTCGACGCCTATACGATCGCCTTCGGCATCCGCAACGTGCCGCATATCGACGTGGCGCTCTCGGAGGCCTATCGCGTGCTCAAGCGCGGCGGACGGCTGCTGATACTGGAATTCTCCGAGGTGGAAATGCCGCTGCTCGAACGCGTCTACGAGGAATGGTCGTTCAAGGCGATCCCGCGTTTCGGCAAGATCATCACCGGCGATGCCGAGCCCTATCAATATCTCGTGGAATCCATCCGCAAGTTCCCGAACCAGGAGAATTTCGCGACGATGATCCGCAACGCCGGCTTCTCGCGCGTGACCTATACCAATTACACCGGCGGCATCGCGGCGCTGCATTCCGGCTGGAAGCTCTGACCGCATGAGCACGATCGGCGCCTATTTCCGGCTTGCCCGCGTGGGCTGGGTCCTTGTGCGCGAGGGCGTGGTCTCCGCCCTGCCCTCCCAGGGCCTGCCGCCTTCCGTCGGCCTCATGAAATCGCTGATGGAGCCGCTTGCACGCAAGCGCTCGCTGAAACAGGCGCGCAGCGAAAGGCTGACGCGCGCGGTCGACCGGCTCGGCCCGTCCTACGTGAAGATCGGCCAGTTCCTTGCGACCCGTCCGGACGTGGTGGGCGTCGACTGGGCGGTCGATCTGGCGCTTCTGCAGGACCGGATGGCCTATTTCCCGACCGAAGCCGCCAAGGCGGCGGTCGAAGGCTCGCTCGGGCGGCCGATCGCCGACCTCTATTCCTTCTTCGGCGAACCGATCGCCGCCGCCTCGATCGCCCAGGTGCACCCTTGCACGATCGGCGACAGGCAGGTGGCCGTGAAGGTGGTGCGCCCCGGCGTGCGCCAGCGCTTCGCCCATGACATCGAGAGCATGTACCTGCTTTCGCGCATGCAGGAGCGCTTTGTGCCCTCCAGCCGGCGCCTGAAGCCGGTCGAGGTGACGCGGACGCTCGAACAGACGACCAAGGTGGAGATGGACCTCAGGCTCGAAGCGGCCGCGCTTTCGGAGATCGCCGAGAACACCAAGGGCGATCCGGGCTTCCGGGTGCCGCAGGTGGACTGGGAGCGTACCGGCCGCGACGTCCTCACCATGGAGTGGATCGACGGCATCAAGATGTCGGACCTGGCCGCGCTGCGGGCCGCGGGGCACGACCTGGAAAGGCTCGCCGAGGTGCTGATCCAGTCCTTCCTGCGCCATACGCTGCGCGACGGCTTCTTCCACGCCGACATGCATCCCGGCAACCTCTTCGTCGATGCCGCCGGCACGGTTGTCGCGGTCGACATGGGGATCGTTGGGAGACTGGGCAAAAAGGAGCGGCGCTTCCTCGCCGAAATCCTCTACGGCTTCATCACCCGCGATTACACGCGCGTCGCCGAGGTGCATTTCGAGGCGGGCTACGTTCCCGCCCATCACGACGTCGCCGCCTTCGCGCAGGCGATCCGGGCGATCGGCGAGCCGATCCACGGCCAGCCGGCCGAAACGATCTCCATGGCGCGGCTGCTCGCCCTGCTCTTCGAGGTGACCGACCTCTTCGAGATGCAGACGCGGCCGGAACTCATCCTGCTCCAGAAGACCATGGTCGTCGTCGAAGGCGTGTCGCGCATGCTGAACCCGCGCTTCAACATGTGGAAGGCCTCGGAGCCTGTGGTCGGCGCCTGGATCCGCGACAATCTCGGGCCGAAGCGCGTGGTGTCCGACCTGCGCGACGGGCTGAAGGCTGCGGTGAAACTCGCCGAGGCCGTGCCCGAGATCGCCGTCAAGACGGAGAAATTCCACCAGGAGCTGCTGCATATGAGCGAGCATGGCCTGCGCTTCGATCCCGAGACGGCCGAAGCCATCGGCAGGGCAGAGGCGCGGCACACCCGCTCCGGGCGCGTGGCGCTCTGGATCATCGCGCTTTCGGCTCTCTATTTCGCTTTCACGCTCGGCTGAGGCGTCAAACCGTCACCACGGCCCAGCGGCATCCACCCTATTGCGATCCGCAGCCGGCCTTTATTCCGCCGGTTTCTTCATTCTCTGTTAAGGAATACATTCCTTTCGGAGACAACCCATGGCGCTCGGCGCATCCCAACGCTTATCCGACGGCGTCGCGGCCGTCGAAACCATGACGCGTTTCGCGCTCGCCGTGCTGGCGCTCGCATCCGGCGTCTATACCTATCTCGGCGTGCGCTCGCTTCTCGACGGGTCGCCGACCGCAGTCTTCTTCGCGGCGATCATCTATTCGGCCTCGGTGTCGGTCGGCATCTATGCCTTCTGGTCCTATATGGCGCGCTTCTATCCGCATATAACGACGCATACCGGCCGTGCCGCCATGCTGGGCGTCATGGCGCTCGGCGCCGCGATGATCATCGCCATGTCGAGCTGGCTGAACGCCGCGGCCCTTGCGGGCTCGGCGGCGCTCGAACAGCATCTCGCCGAAACGGTGGAGGACTACACGACCGACCTCGACCAGGCGCACCAGAATGCGCTGGCCGCCCAGAGCCTGCTGCCCGACATCCAGCGGGCTTCGGAGCGGTTCGCCCAGCTTGCTGCAGCGGAACGGCAATCCGGCGCGCTGACGGGTACGACCGGCTCCGGCAGCGTCGTGGCGCTGCTTTCGCAAATGTCGGCGCAACTCAAAGAGCTGGAAAACGGCATCAATGCCTCGCGCGAACAGGTGGCCAATCTCTTCAACGACGGCCAGAAGCGGCTGGAGACCATGCGTACCCTGGTCTCGGCACCGGGTCAGGTGGAACCCAGAGCCGACCAGTTCTCCTCCGAAGTCGTGGCGCTGACCGGCGTCATCGCCTCGCTCGGCCAGACCTCGATCGCACCTTCGATCCGCCGCGCGGCCGACGACCTGTCGCTCGGCTTCATCGCGCCCGTGGCCGACGGAGGTGACGCGAATCTGGTCAATCGCCAGGATCAGGTCATGGAGACGGTGCGGGCCTCGGTCGCAGCGCAATCCAAGGTGCTGTCGCAGGCGGCCGACGAGATACTCGCCCGCCCCGCCGTGCCGGAGCGGCGTTTCGTGCCGCTCTCCTCCGCCGAAGCCGTGCTGCGCTACGCTTCCGACTTCATTCCCGCCTGGGCGGGCGCCATCTCGATCGACCTCCTGCCGGGCGTGATGGTCTTCATCCTCGCCGTCGTGCATGGCGCGATCCGCAAACAGGATGAGAAGCTGCCGTTTGCCGAACGGATCACCGCCGCCGAGCTTCTCCAGGCGCTGGAGGTGCAGCGCGCCGTCTCGGCCAAAGGCATCGATATCGAGGAGGCGGTCGCCGAGGCGGAGGCGCAGGAACCGAACAACATCACCAATCTCGACCTGAAATCGCGCACGAGGGACCGGTCGCATGAGGATCGATGAGCCGATCAAGGCGCTGATGCGGCTCGACGACGGCGTCCTGATGCGCGGCGCCTTCTACATATTGCTGTCGGCCGCGGCCGTGTTTCTCGTCATCGACGTGCGCGACATCACGGCCATGAACGCGGCACTTCCCGGCTATGATCCGATGCAGGAGGATCAGCCCGTGCTGCCGCCGGCATTGACGGAAGGCGTGCCCACGGCACCGCCTGTGCAGCCGGCAAGCCCGAAGGAAGTATTGCGCCAGCCGGTGAAGTTCGAGCTCGTCTCCGGCGGGGTGCTGCTGGCCGAGGGAACGATCGAGCCGGGCGCGGCCGAACGCTTCGCCAAGGAAATCGAGGCGCGCGGCGAATATGTGAAGACCGTGACGCTGAATTCGCCCGGTGGTTCCGTGGACGACGCAATCGCCATGTCGAAGCTGATCCGCGATAAGAAGCTCGACACGAAGGTGGCCTCCAAGGCGCTCTGTGCCTCTTCCTGCCCGATCATCTTTGCCGGCGGCGTCGGGCGTATGGCGGAGAAGGATGCGGTGATCGGCGTGCACCAGGTCTTCAACGGCAGCCGGGAACGGCCGACGGCGGAACAGGCGATGGCCGCAGCACAGGCGACGACCGCGCGGGTGGCGCGGCATCTCGACGAGATGGGCATCGGCGCCGGGCTGTGGATCAACGCGCTCGAAACGCCGCCGGACCGGCTCTACTACCTGACGCCGAAGGAAATGGCCGATTTCAAGCTGACGACCGAGCCGGTCGCGACG
Organism: Neorhizobium descurainiae; assembly: GCF_051400715.1. Lineage (NCBI taxonomy): Bacteria > Pseudomonadati > Pseudomonadota > Alphaproteobacteria > Hyphomicrobiales > Rhizobiaceae > Neorhizobium > Neorhizobium descurainiae. The sequence continues at coordinate 53,349 of NZ_JBLFFK010000017.1, read as the reverse complement.
GCGAAGAAGAGCTAGCCTCGTCTCCCCGCGATCCGCCTCGACTGGAGGGCGGCGAAGAGCGAGAGGAGCAGCATGACGCCCGTGAAGGCCGCGACCGCCCACCAGCCGTCGGCGCTCCAGAAATGCCCGCCGAGCGAACCCGCCACGCTGGAGCCGAGATAATAGCCGAGCAGATAGAGCGAGGACGCGTGGCCCTTGGTGCCGCGCGCCAGCTTGCCGACCAGGGCGCTGGCGACCGAATGGGCCATGAAGAAACCCGAGGTCAGGAGCACGATGCCGAGAATGATCGCCCAGAGCGGCGCGGCGAGTGTCGTGGCAACGCCGATGATCGCGACGACGACGCCGACCGGCACAACCAGAAAATGGCCGAAGCGATCGCCCAGATGACCGGCCGCCCAGGAAGCGGCAATGCCGAAGAGATAGACCGTGAAGATCAGGCCGAGCTCGGTCTGGTTGAGACCGTAGGGCGCCGCGACCAAGCGGAAACCGGCGTAATTGTAGATGGTCACGAAGGCGCCCATCATCAGGAAACCGATGGCGAAAAGCAGTGCTAGTGCCGGATTTCCAAGATGCCCGAGCCAGGCATCGACGTGGTAGCGCATATCCGACCTGCGGGGAACGAAGTTCCGCGACGGCGGCAGGAGGATCAGGAAGCCGACTGCTGCGAGAACGCCCATGACGCCGATACCGCCGAGCGCCGGCCGCCATGAGAAATATTCGGCCAGCATGCCGGTGAAGACGCGGCCCGCCATGCCACCGAAGGCATTGCCGGCAATGTAGAGGCCCATCGAGGCACCGAGCCCTTTCGGATCGATCTCTTCCGACAGATAGGCCATGGCGACCGCCGGCACGCCGCCGAGCAGAAAACCTTCCAGCGCCCGGACGACGAGCAGCATATGCCAATCCGGCATTACCGCACAGGCAATCGTACAGAGTGAGGCGCCGAGCAGCGAGACGAACATCAGGCTGCGTCGGCCGAAACGCTCCGAAACCGGCGCGGCGCAGAAGATCGCGAAGGCCAGGAAGCCGGTGGAGAGCGAGAGCGACAGGGAGCTCGCGGCCGGGCTGACGCCGAAATCCTCCGAGAAGATCGGCATCAGCGGCTGCACGCAGTAGAGCAGCGCGAATGTCGAGAAGCCGGAGAGGAAGAAGGCCAGGCTGGCGCGGCGATAGGCCGGCGTGCCGCGCACCAGGAACCGCTTCTCCTTCTCCCCCGGCGCGGATTTGACCTGATGAAGATCGGACGGAGCAGGGATGCTTGCCTGAAGGTCGGCGGCGCGGGACATGATCGGAAAACCTTTCGTTACAAAAACAGGTAGCCAGCAGCCGTTGATTTGTCCAATATATGAAGGAGGCAATCTCGATAGGTTTTACAGATGGAGCTCCGGCATCTCCGCTATTTTCTGGCCGTTGCCGAAGAGGGCAATTTCACCCGCGCCGCGGCCAGGCTCGGAATCGGGCAGCCGCCGCTCAGCCAGCAGATCCGCGATCTCGAAACCGAGATCGGTGCCGTGCTGTTCCATCGGGTGCCGCACGGTGCCGAGCTGACGACGGCAGGGACGGCCTTCCTTGCCGAGGCGAAGGTTTCGCTGGCGGCGGCCGACAACGCCAAGCTCGCGGCGCAACGTGCGGCCCGCGGCGAGACGGGCCGGCTGGCGCTCGGCTTCACGGCTTCCGCCGCTTTCAATCCCCTCGTCACCGGCGCGATCCGCCGTTTCCGCAACCATTGGCCGGACGTGGCGCTGGCACTCAGCGAAATGAACAGCAACTGGCTGATGGAAAAGCTCGTTCGCGGGGAAATCGACGCCGCCTTCATCCGCCCCGGCCTGGAGGACCCGAAGGAGGTGCGGCTGAAACGGCTGCCCGACGAGCCGATGCTGATCGCGCTTCCCGCCCATCACCCGCTTGCCCACCAAGCGCAAGTGCCGCTTGCGGCGCTCGCCGGCGAACCCTTCATCCTCTTTCCGCGCACGGTGGGTCTCAGCCTCTACGACGATATCGTGCGCGGCTGCCGGGAAGCCGGTTTCGAGCTCACCGTGACGCAGGAAGCGCCGCAGATCCCCTCCGTCGTCAACCTCGTGGCCGCGGGCCTCGGCGTCTCCATCGTGCCTGCCTCGATCGCAAAGCTCGCGACCGAGGGCGTCGTCTACCGGCCGATCAAGGGACCGCCGCTGATCGCCCGGCTGGGGCTCGCGCTGCTGAAGGCGCAGCGCTCCCCGATCGCTCTCAACCTGATGGAGCTGGTATAGGTCCGTTTGTGGGACATGCTGCGGATCAGCTTCCTTTGATCTCCCGCTCGCAGAAGGTGATGCGGTTGCTGAAGGGGTCTATGACCGTCACTTCCAGGCCCCAATCCGCCTGTTCGAGTCCAGGCCTCATGTACCGGTAACCCTTGCCGATAAGTTCCGCATGGAACTCTCTTATTCCCTGCATCGGCACGAAGACCCTGGCACCCGGCGAAGCGTCGCCCGCGTGCTCGGAAAGGTGCATCAGCATGCCGCTGCGCGACACCTGGCAGTAGAGCGGGAAATTCTCGCCGAAACTGTGCTCCCAATCGAGCTTGAAGCCGAGGAACCCGCAATAGAATTCCATCGCCTTGTCGACGGAGAATATCCGGAAGATCGGGATCGCCGGCTGGATCGAAATCGCATCGGGCTTCCTTTGCTGCGGCTCTGCTGCATCGATCTTTGCAGCAAGAATATTCCAGTTGTCGTAACCGAACTGGGTTGCAACCAGTTCCAGCGCCTGGCTATGCGTAAGCTCAATCTTACGCTCAACGAGTGCCTCGCGCAGGCTTTTCGCCATCACTTTTGCATCGCGGAAATCGCGCATCTCATCATCCTTTCAACGGACGAACGGCAAGATCAGGGCCCGCATTGCTGATCCGTTCGTCATCATCGGCCGGATCGGCAAAGGATGAGAGGCGGTTGAGATGCGTTCACCATGGTCGAGGACCCGCGGGCGGCTGGCCGCATCCGGCCGGAACGATCGATACCATCAAAAACCGATTTCGATCAACTCGCTATTTGGAGGAGCAGCCCTGCTCAGGCCGTGTCCGGCTCCGCCGTAGCTTTTGCCGCGGATGCAGGAGGATCGGATGAAGCATGTTCCTTCCGGTCCAGGGAATGAGGCGTCAGCGCTTCCTTCACTTCTTCAAAACCGGAGCGGCCGGCCTGTTTCAATCCGGCGCCGGCCATATCCAGCGCCGCCCTGGGGTGATGACGGACGAGCACGCTGAGCGCGCGCAGCATGGCCGCGGTGCCCACGCGACCGGCCGCGGTTTTGCCGTAACGCTTCATCACCAGCCGCTCGACCGGCCGAGGCAGCCCGCTTTTCCCTCCCGGCGGGGATTTGCGCCGTTTCTCTAATGGGTCGCGGCGCTGGCGAAAGGGCGCTCGTCCTTCCCGGAACTACGGCCTTTCCTCTTCTTGGCCGTCTTTTTCACATCCTTCGGCAGCAGGGAATAAGTGGAGTCCTTCACCGACCCCATGACCGCGCTTGCTGCGCTTTCCAAGGCCTCCGTCGCGACGGAGAGTGCGTAAGCGCCCTTTCGGGCACCCTTCTTGCCGGCGTCGGCAATTTCCTCCCGGTCCCGCACGAGAACGGCAGCCGCAGCTCCCGCGCCTGCGGTGATGGCATTCGCGAGAACGTCGCGGCCGATGTCACTTCCCAGCAGCGCGCGCAGCGCCGCCGACTTGCGCACCGACTTCGGAATTTTGAACCCCGCCACCTTTTTCGGAACAGCGTTTTTCTTCTTTGCCATGTCTCGATCTCCTTCGAGAGGAAGGAACTCCGATGAAATCGCAACAGTTCCATGAGAAGGCGCAGAAGCAGCCGATTGCATGTTCCAAGGTAAAGGCTTAGCTTCCCGGCCATTCTCATCTCGGATACGGGCATGGAACTTTCGGGCAAGCGCATCCTTCTGATCATTTCCGGCGGCATCGCTGCTTACAAGAGCCTCGACCTCATCCGCCGGCTTCGCGAGCGCGGCGCTTCGGTGCGGCCGGTGATGACCGCCGCGGCGCAGGAATTCATCACGCCGCTCGCAGTCGGCGCGCTTTCCGCCAGCCATGTCTATCTCGACCTCTTTTCCCGCGAGGACGAGCAGGATGTCGGCCATATCAGGCTCGCCCGCGACACCGATCTCGTGGTGGTCGCGCCGGCGAGCGCCGACCTGATGGCGAAGATGGCGCATGGGCTTGCCGACGATCTTGCCAGCGCCGTGCTGCTTGCCACCGACCGGCCGGTCCTGACCGCACCGGCCATGAACCCGAAGATGTGGGCCGCACCGGCCACGAAACGCAATGTCGAGACCCTGAAGGGGGACGGCATAAATTTCATCGGCCCGATGGCGGGCGAGATGGCGGAAAGCAACGAGACCGGACTGGGCCGCATGGCCGAGCCGCTGGAGATCGTCGCGGCCGTCATCGAACTGCTCGACGGCGCGCCGAAGCCGCTTGCCGGCAGGACGGCGGTCGTCACGTCGGGCCCGACGCATGAGCCGATCGACCCCGTGCGCTACCTCGCCAACCGCTCCTCGGGCCGGCAGGGCCATGCCATCGCCGCCGCGCTCGCAAAGCTCGGTGCGGATGTAACGCTGGTTTCCGGGCCGGTGACGATTCCCGATCCGGCCGGCGTGAAGACCGTCCATGTGGAGCGGGCGGAGGAAATGCTGGAGGCGGTCGTCTCCCGCCTGCCCGCCGACATCGCCGTGATGGTGGCGGCCGTCGCCGACTGGCGTGTTGCGGCCTCCGCCGGGCAGAAGATCAAGAAACAGCCGGGCGAGGCGCCGCCGCCGCTACAGCTTGCCGAAAATCCGGACATCCTGAAGACCGTCGGCCACCACGAGAAGCGGCCGAAGCTGGTGGTGGGCTTTGCCGCGGAGACCCAGGATGTCGAGAAGAACGGCCGCTCGAAACTGGAGCGCAAGGGCGCCGACATGATCGTCGCCAACGATGTTTCGCCGCAGACCGGCATCATGGGCGGCACCCGCAACCGGGTGAAGATCATCAGCGCCAAGGGCGTGGACGAATGGCCCGATCTCGCCAAGGAGGAGGTGGCCGGGCGCCTCGCCGCTCTGATCGCGTCCAGGCTGGCGTAGTTCGGTGGCTGCCCGCCTAAAAAAAAGCAGGAAAATTCCTTTTACCTGTCAGAGATTTAGCGGCACACGAGCCTTGATCTTAACGACCCCCTCCCGACAGAGGACCTATCACTTTTTGCAACAGGATGTAGCTTTCCGAGGTTGCCGGGGCGGATTCATGGCCTAAATTAGGCACCATGTCGTACCAGGAACACCCAAAAGAGGACGAGCACGCTTCTGCCCGATCCGCCGAGGAAATCCTCTCCAGGCTTACGCTGCAACCCGGGCATTGGGCCCTGTTCCTCGATATCGACGGTACGCTGATCGACCTTGCCGATACGCCGGACGGTATTACGGTTCCGCCGGATCTGCCTGAAAACCTGCATCTCCTTTCCCTGAAGCTCGGCGGCGCGCTGGCGCTGGTGACCGGCCGGGCACTCGCCTATGCCGACCGGCTTTTCGCCCCTTACGAATTTCCGCTGGCCGGCCTGCACGGGTCCGAAAGGCGCAGTTCCTCCGGCGCCGTCAGCCGCATCGAGACCGGCGAGGCGTTCGAAGAACTCAAGGCCGCGCTCGCCGAGGAGGCGAGAGCGTGGCCGGGGGTCCTCATCGAGGACAAGGGCTCCGCCGTCGCGGCCCATTACCGGCAGGCGCCGGAGCAACGCAAGGCCGTCGAAGCGGCCATGCCCCGCTATCTCGACATGGCCGGGCCGGATTTCACGCTTCAGCGCGGCAAGATGGTGGCGGAAATCCGCCCCGCACGGGCAGGCAAGGGCCATGCGCTCAAGGCCTTCCTGGACGAGCCGCCGTTCAAGGGCCGAAAGCCGATCGCGATCGGCGACGACGTGACCGACGAGGCGATGTTCCGGGCGGCAAACGAGCTTGGCGGGCGTTCGATCCGCATCGCCGAAACCGAGGCCGCGACGGAAGCGAAGTTCACCCTCCCCTCCGCGCATGCCTTGCGCACCCTCATCGCGGCGCTCGCCGATACCGGCAAATCCGTTTCCGCATGAACCGAAAGGAAAGACCTTGAGCCGTCTTGTGGTCGTTTCGAACCGTGTCACCCTGCCGCAAAAGAGCGGCGATGCGCCGGCCGGCGGCCTCGCGGTCGCTCTGCAGGCGGCGCTGGAGGAGCGCGGCGGCATCTGGATGGGCTGGTCCGGCAAATCGAGCGGTGCGGGAGAGCCGGCACCTCTCAGCATGCAGAAGCACGGCAACATCACCTATGCCCTGACCGACCTCACCAAGACCGACGTGGAGGAATATTACCACGGCTTCGCCAACCGGGTTCTCTGGCCGATCTGTCACTACCGGCTGGATCTCGCCGAATACGGGCGCAAGGAGATGGCCGGCTATTTCCGCGTCAACCGTTTCTTCGCGCACCGGCTGGCGCCGCTTCTCGAAGAGGACGACGTCATCTGGGTGCACGACTACCACCTCATTCCACTTGCGGCGGAACTGCGCCAGATGGGCCTGAAGAACCGTATCGGCTTCTTCCTGCATATTCCCTGGCCCCCGGCCGACGTGCTCTTCACCATGCCCGTCCACGAGGAGATCATGCGCGGGCTCTCGCATTACGATCTCGTCGGCTTCCAGACCGACCACGACCTCGACAATTTCGGCGGCGGGCTGGTGCGCGAGGGGATCGGCGAGCGGCTCAGCGAGGGCAAGTTCACCTCCTATGGCCGGACCTTCAAGGGCGGCTTCTACTCGATCGGCATAGAGACCGCGGCTTTCGCCGAGTTCGCCCGCAAGGCCGCCAGCAATGCGATCGTGCGGAAGGCGCGCCAGAGCGTCGAAGGCCGCGACCTCATCATCGGCGTCGACCGCCTCGACTATTCCAAGGGGATCACCCAGCGCATCGATGCCTTCGAACATTTCATCAAGTCCAATCCCGGCCATCACAACCGCGTCACCTATCTGCAGATCACGCCGAAATCCCGCTCGGAAGTGCCCGAATACGAGCAGATGCAGCGCATGGTGGCCGAGCAGGCGGGCCGCGTGAACGGCGCGATCGGCACGGTGGACTGGGTGCCTATCCGCTACATCAACCGTTCGATCGGCCGGCCGGTGCTGGCGGGGCTTTACCGGCTGGCGCGGATCGGGCTGGTGACGCCGCTCCGCGACGGCATGAACCTCGTCGCCAAGGAATATGTCGCCGCGCAGGACCCGGAAAACCCCGGCGTGCTGGTGCTGTCGCGCTTCGCAGGCGCCGCCCGGGAATTGCGGGGCGCCCTGCTGGTCAACCCCTACGACATAGAAGGCACCGCCAACGCGATCGCACGCGGCATCAACATGCCGCTCGAAGAGCGCAAGGAGCGCTGGGGCCGCATGATGGAGCACCTTCTGGAACACGACGTGACCCGCTGGTGCGACGACTTCCTCAAGGACCTCACCGCGTGACCTGAAGATGCCCCGGAGCGACCGAAGCCTCCGGCGTGATGGCCGAGGCTCTTTGAAAGCCGGCGGCTATCTCCATGCCGGTTCAGGCGGCTTGACCGATCTCGCCCAGCGCCTCTTCGAGGCTCACGTGACCGAGGAACCGGCCGGTCGTCTTCGCCTCCTCCTCGTGCTCGATTGCCCAGGCGAAACGCACCGCCGGGTCCTCCTGCAGGCGCTGGTAAAGCGCGTTGAGGCCTGGGAATTTCGTGCGATCGACGACCTGATGGAAATCGTTCCAGCGGGCGATACCGGCGAAATAGGCGTCGGCAAAGCTCTTCTCGTCGCCGAGCAGCCATTGGCGGCCGCCGAGCAGCTTTTCGAGATGGGCGTGCGCCTTCTCCACCTTGGCGATGCCATAGGCCCGGAGCGCTTCCTTCGCCTGCGGCTCCAGCTCGTGTTCGACCGTATGCCAAAGCGGGCTGAAGGCGTTGAAGAAGCCGGTATTCAAAAAAGCCAGCATCTGGTTCAGCCGGTCGAACTTTTCCGACTTCGGATCGAAGCCGAAGCCCTTGTTGACCGCGCGGGCGGCGATGTGGTTGAGGATCGCCATGCTCTCGCTCATCACCCGGCCGTCCGGCAGCATCAGCGACGGCGTTTCGCCGACCGGATTGACCGGCCTATAGGCGGCGCTCGAGACCACGCCGGGCATATCGACGCGGCAGAGGCGATAGGGCGCGCCCGTCCATTCGAGCGCCACGATCGAGCCGAACGAACATCCTTCCGGCACGCCATAAAACAGGATCGGTGTCATGTCTTCACTCCTTGGGAATTGAATCTCGTGGATGCGGCCAATATGATTTCGTGGACGCTGGCGCAGTAGATGCCCATATTGCACCTCAAAGTTCACAAATCTGGAAGATGGCATGGCCGCACCACTCAACCTCAACGACCTGCATTTCTTCGTCCAGGCCGTGGAGCATGGCGGGTTTTCCGCAGCCGGGCGCCGGCTCGGAGTGCCGAAATCCACCGTCAGCAAGCGCGTGGCGGAACTGGAAGCGCGGCTCGGCGTGCGGCTCATCCAGCGCACGTCGCGCAGCTTTTCGCTTACGGAATTGGGCCGGGATTTCTTCGAGCACGCCCGAGCGTCGGTCATCGAAGCGGAAATGGCGGAGGCGATCGTGCGCACCCATCTCGGCGAACCGAGCGGCACGGTGCGGATGACGGCCGCCGTGCCCACGGCGCAATTCGTGCTTGCCGACCATCTCACCGAGCTTTCCCTCCGCTATCCGAAGCTCAGGCTCTCGCTGCATGTCAGCGACCGGTTCGTCGATCTCGTGCAGGAAGGCTTCGACATCGCGTTGCGCAGCCATCAGGCGCCCCTGCCGGATTCGACGCTTCTGCAGAAGAAACTCGCCACGCATCCCTTCTTCGTCGTCGCGTCGCCGGATTACGTTCGCACCCACGGCATGCCCCAGCGCCCGGAGGACCTCGCCCGGCACAAAGCCGTGACCGCCAATTTCCATGACGGGCCCTGGCGGCTCGTCTCTTCGGACGGGACCGTGGTGCCGGTGACGCCGGAGCCGGTGATCGCCGCCGACGAACCGATGGTGATGATGAAGGCGGTGATGGCCGGGCTGGGCCTGAGCTGCCTGCCCACCTCCGTCTGCCGCAGCGCGCTTGCCGAAGGCAGGCTCGTGCGCCTGCTGCCGAACTGGACGGCGGGCAGCATCACCACGACGATCCTGATGCCGCACCGGCGAGGACAGCTGCCGGCCGTGCGGGCGGTCGTCGATTTCCTGAGCGAGCGGCTGGGAAACCCTTGAGCCGGTTCAAAGGTTTGCGAACAGGCCCTGCTTCAGCTCGGCGATCCGCTGCTCGTTGCGGCGGTAGAAGATCCATTGCTTGATGCGCTTGGCATGAACCAATTCCTCCTGCACCAGAATGCGCATATGCTCGCTCAGCGTGGCCGGGGTGATGCTCAGCTTTTCGGCGATCAGCACGGCGCAGACGCCGTCTTCCTCCAGGTCGCCATCGACCTGCGGGCGAAAATGGTCGCGCGGCCGCTTCAGCCATTCGAGAATGGCGAGCCGCCGGTCATTGGCCAAGGCTTTCAGGATGTCCACGTCTTGCATTTCGTCATTTTGCCAAGTAACGAAGTAAAGTCAATCCCCGAAGGAGGCCGCCATGTCCGCCGATCTTGTCACGCCCGAACGCATCACTGAAACGGAAAAGCTGATCCGTCCGCATATCCGCCGCACGCCGGTCATGCGTGTCGACATGCGCGATTTCGGGGCCAAGCCGCTGCCGGTCGATCTGAAGCTCGAACTCATGCAGCATTCCGGCTCGTTCAAGGCGCGCGGCGCCTTCACGAACCTGCTCACCCGTGAGGCTCCGAAGGCCGGCGTGGTAGCGGCATCCGGCGGCAATCACGGTGCCGCGGTCGCCTATGCGGCCATGCGGCTCGGCGTGCCGGCAAAAATTTTCGTGCCGAGCGTCACCTCCTCCGCCAAGGCGGAACGCATCCGCTCCTACGGCGCGGACCTGGTGATCGGCGGCGACCGTTATGCGGATGCGCTGGCGGCCAGCGAGGCCTATGTGGCGACAAGCGGCGCGCTTGCGGTCCATGCCTATGACCAGGCGGAAACGCTCGCCGGCCAAGGCACGCTCGGCAAGGAGATCGAGGACGACCTGCCGGAGATGACGACGCTCCTGGTGGCGGTCGGCGGAGGCGGGCTGATCGGCGGCATTGCCGCCTGGTTCCGTGGCCGGGCGAAGGTGGTCGCGGTGGAATCCGACGGTGCGCCGACGCTTTACGAGGCGTTCAAGGCTGGCAGGCCGGTGGATGCCCCGGCGGGCGGCATCGCGGCGGATTCGCTCGCCCCCAAGCAGGTCGGCCAGCTGATGTTCCCGCTGGCGCAGAAATATGTCGAGCCGCCAGTGCTGGTGACGGACGAGGAAATCCTCGCCGCCCAAAAGGCGCTCTGGGCCGGCGCGCGCATCGTCGCCGAACCCGGCGGCGCCGCGGCCTTCGCAGCGCTTCTTTCCGGCAAATACGTGCCCGGTCCTGACGAGCGCGTCTGCGTCCTCGTCTGCGGCGCCAACACAACGGCAGTCAAGTTCGATTGAAGGTGGCGGAAAGAACCCCTCCCAAACCCTCCCCACAAGGGGGAGGGCTTAATGCGCTGAGCTCGCTGGTGAAATTCAATTCAGGTTTTAGCAAGTCTTGACCACACGAGAGGTCGCGGAGAGTGCCTCCTGTTAAGCCCTCCCCCTTGTGGGGAGGGTTTGGGAGGGGACTTAAGTGATCGGGACGCTAAGCCGCCTTGGCGACGTGATATTCCTTGATCGCGACCATCTTGATCGACGGATAGCGCTCGGCCTCGTAGCGCAGAGAAAACGCATCCTGGGCCAGGAAGACCGGATCGCCGTCGAGGTCGCGGGCGATATCGCCGCGCTTCACCGTCAGGAATTTATCCAGATCGGCCGGATTGTCCGACGAGATCCAGCGGCAGACGGAGAAGCGCGACATTTCGAAGGAGACCGGCAGCGTATATTCCGCCGAAAGCCGTTCCTTCAGCACGTCGAGCTGCAGGGCGCCGACGACGCCGACGATGGCGGGCGAGCCGTCCTCCGGCGAGAAGAGCTGCACGACGCCCTCTTCGGCCATCTGCTGCAGGGCTTCCTTCAGCTTCTTCGCCTTCATGGCATCCTCCAGCCGCACGCGGCGGAGGATTTCCGGCGAGAAGTTCGGCACGCCCTGGAAGACCAGCGGCTCGCCTTCGGTCAGCGTGTCGCCGATACGCAGCGTGCCGTGGTTCGGGATGCCGACCACGTCGCCGGCATAGGCCGTGTCCGCCAACTGGCGCTGCGAGGCGAAGAAGAATTGCGGCGCGGTCAGACCGAGCTGCTTGCCGGTGCGCGACAGGCGCGCCTTCATGCCCCGCTCCAACTTGCCGGAGCAGATGCGGGCAAAGGCGATGCGGTCGCGATGGTTCGGGTCCATGTTCGCCTGGATCTTGAAGACGAAAGCCGTCATCCGGTCCTCGTCCGCATGCACCTTGCGGATGTCCGCCACCTGGTCGCGCGGGGGCGGAGCGAATTCGCCGAGCGCATCGATCAGGTCTCGGACGCCGAAATTCCTGAGCGCCGAGCCGAAGAAGACCGGCGTCAGATGGCCTTCGAGGAAGGCCTGGCGATCGAAAGGCTTGCACGCCTCGATCGCAAGCTCGGTCTCCTCGACGAAGGTAGCCCGCTCGTTCTCCGGCAGGCGGTCGGCGACGGATTGCGGGCCGTTGACCGGCGTGACGTTCACCTCCGTATCCGACCCGCGCACAGTGTTGTCCGCCAGGTGATAGGAGCCGCAGAAGGTTTTCGAGCGGCCGATCGGCCAGGTGACCGGCGCGCAGTCGAGCGCGAGCTTCTCCTCGACCTCATCCAGGATCTCGAAGGGATCGCGGCTTTCGCGGTCCATCTTGTTGACGAAGGTGATGATCGGAATGTCGCGCATGCGGCAGACTTCGAACAGTTTCAGCGTACGCGGCTCGATGCCCTTGGCGGCATCGATGACCATGACCGCCGCATCCACCGCCGTCAGCGTGCGATAGGTGTCGTCGGCGAAATCCTCGTGGCCGGGCGTATCGAGAATGTTGAAGACGTTGCCGTCATATTCGAAGGTCATGACCGAGGTGACGACCGAGATGCCGCGCTCGCGCTCGATCTTCATCCAGTCGGAGCGCGTCTGGATGCGATCCTTCTTGGCCTTGACCTCGCCGGCGAGCTGGATCGCGCCGCCGAACAGCAGCAGTTTTTCGGTGAGCGTCGTCTTGCCTGCGTCCGGATGGGCAATGATCGCGAATGTGCGACGGCGGGCGACCGCCTCGGCAATGGTTTCGGGCATATCGTAAATCCTGTGAATTGCCGGCTATCTAGCGATTAAAGACCCGCTTTGCAATTGACCTGCCGGCGGCAAGCACAAAGTAATGGCTCATGAACATCCATAGCCCCTCCTCGCCGAAGCTTTCCCTCGTCCGCCTGCCGAATGGCGCGGGCCTCGACCTGCCGTCCTATGAAACGGCAGGCGCGGCGGGAATGGACCTTCGCGCCGCGGTGCCGGAGGATGCGCCGCTGACGATCGCTCCAGGCAGGCGCGCGCTGGTGCCGACGGGCTTCATCTTCGAGATCCCGGATGGTTTCGAGGCCCAGGTCAGACCCCGTTCAGGGCTTGCCTTCAAGCACGGCATCACCTGCCTCAACACGCCGGGCACGATCGACAGCGACTATCGCGGCGAGGTGAAGGTGCTGCTGATCAATCTCGGCGAAGAGGATTTCGCGATCACCCGCGGCATGCGGATCGCCCAGATGGTGATCGCGCCGGTGACACAGGTGCGCGTCGCCGAAATCACCGAGGCCACGGCGACCGCGCGCGGCGCCGGCGGCTTCGGTTCAACAGGCGTGTAAGACCCAAGCCTGTCCACCGGCATCGAGGCCGGCCACGATCTCTCACCTTTCGCGGCGGGTGATCTCGAACAGGAACCAGGTCCGGCGTTCGGCCTCGTCGATCCAGTTCTCGAGCAGGCTGGCGGTCGCCACATCGTTGTGCTCGTCGCAGAGATCGTGGGTTTCCCGCATCAGGGAGATGAGCTGCTTGTTGTCCTCCCGGAGCTCCGCCAGCATGTCTTCCGGCGTCACGAAATCCGCGTCGTTGTCGGGGATGCGCTGCAGCCTGGAAATATGGCCGATCGAGCGCAGGGTGGTGCCGCCGATCTTGCGGGCCCGTTCCGCCAGCTCGTCCGTCATCGCGAAGATCTGGTCGGAATGCTCGTCCAGAAGCAGGTGGTAATCGCGGAAATGCGGACCGGACATGTGCCAGTGGAAGTTCTTGGTCTTGAGGTAAAGCGAGAAGACATCGGCGAGCAGCGTCGTCAGCGCGGCTGCGATATCCTTCACCGCGTTCGTTCCGAGATCGGAAGGCGTGGCGAGCGGGGCAAGCTTGCGGTTCTTGGCAGTGCTGTCAGACATGGATCAATCCCCTTCGAGGCCGGACGCGGAGCTCACCGGGAGCCCGCGATCTCGAAACTAAACTGCCGCCGCCCGACGCTTTTTCAATGGTCGCCGGCCCATATTTCGGCAGCGATTTTCTGTCGCACCTGGGAAGAGGCAAGGCTTCCGGGCGCAAAGCCGCTGGCCTCAGGGGGCCTTTGGACCTATCTTTCGGCGTCTCGATGATTTTCCCAGGGAGAAGCCTCATGTCGAAGAAGCCGGGCCGCGGCCGGATCTATTCCTCCATCACCGAAACGATCGGCGACACTCCGATCGTGCGGCTCGACAAGCTCGCAAGAGAAAAGGGCGTCAAGGCCAATCTCCTCGCCAAGCTGGAATTCTTCAACCCGATCGCTTCCGTCAAGGACCGCATCGGCGTGGCGATGATCGAGAGCCTGGAGGCAGAGGGAAGGATCACCCCTGGCCGGACGGTGCTGATCGAGCCGACCTCCGGCAATACGGGCATCGCGCTCGCCTTCGCCGCTGCCGCGAAGGGCTACAGGCTGATCCTCACCATGCCCGAGACCATGTCGGTCGAACGCCGCAAGATGCTGGCGCTGCTCGGCGCCGAATTGGTGCTGACCGAAGGTCCCAAGGGTATGAAGGGCGCGATCGCCCGAGCCGAGGAACTCGCCGCCTCGCTGCCGGACGCGATCATTCCGCAGCAGTTCGAAAACCCGGCGAACCCGGAAATCCACCGCAAGACGACTGCCGAGGAAATCTGGAACGACACGGACGGCAAGGTCGACATCCTCGTCTCCGGCATCGGCACCGGAGGCACGATCACCGGCGCCGGCCAGGTGCTGAAGGACCGCAATCCCAATCTCAAGGTCGTTGCCGTCGAGCCGGAGGAATCGCCCGTGCTTTCCGGCGGCGAGCCCGGTCCGCACAAGATCCAGGGCATTGGCGCCGGCTTCGCGCCGAAAATCCTCGATACGCACATCTATGACGAGATCGTCACCGTCAGCGGCCCGGAAGCCATGGAGATGGCGCGTCTCGTCGCCAGGCTCGAAGGCGTGCCGGTCGGCATTTCCTCCGGTGCAGCACTCACCGCCGCAGTCGAAGTCGGCAGCCGCGAGGAAAACGCCGGCAAGAACCTGGTCGTCATCATCCCCTCCTTTGCCGAACGCTATCTTTCGACGGCGCTGTTCGAGGGGCTGGGCGGGTGAAGTGGGCGAATAGCGAATAGCGAATAGCGAATAGCGAATAGCGAATAGCGAATAGCGAATAGCGAATAGCGAATAGGATTTCCCAAGAAACAGCCATACGCAAGCGGCTGGAAATAAATTCTATTCGCTATTCGCTACTTACTATTCGCTTCTCGTACCTATTCGCTTCTCGCAATCACGCCACTGCCATGGCGAGCCGCTCGCCGGCCATGCGATAGGAGATCGCCTCGGCGAGATGGATGCGGCCGACCGTATCCTTGCCGTCCAGATCGGCGAGCGTGCGGGCCACCTTCAGAACACGGTGATAACCGCGGGCGGAGAATTTCAGCTTTTCGGCCGCATCGCGCAGCAATTGCAGGCCGCTCGGATCCGGCTCCGCGAATTTCTCGATCAGCGACGTGGAGCAACGCGCATTGGTGAGGATATCCGGAGAGCCGGCGCGCACGAAACGCTCGCGCTGCCTTTCCCGGGCCGCCGCAACCCGTCTGGCGACATCGGCACTCCTTTCCGCCGGCATGGGGCGGATGAGATCGGCCGCGGAGACGGCCGGCACGTCGATGCGGATATCGATACGGTCCATCAGCGGGCCGGAAATGCGCGCCTGATAATCGGCAGCACAGCGCGGCCCGCGAGCGCAGGAATGGCCCGGCTCGCCGGCCATGCCGCAGCGGCACGGGTTCATGGCGGCGACGAGCTGGATGTTCGCCGGGTAGGACACACGGTGATTGGCGCGCGCGATGACGCATTCGCCGGTTTCCAGCGGCTGGCGGAGCGCATCGAGCACCTGCGGCGAGAATTCCGGGAATTCGTCGAGGAAGAGCACGCCGTGATGGGCGAGCGAGGCTTCACCGGGCTTCGCCCGCATGCCGCCGCCGATGAGCGCCGCCATGGTGGCGGAATGATGCGGCGTGCGATAGGGCCGGCGGTCCGAAAGCTTGCCGCCGGAAAGCTGACCGGCGATCGAATGGATCATCGAGACTTCCAGAAGTTCGGCGGCCGACAATGGCGGCAGAATGGAAGGCAGGCGCGCCGCGAGCATGGACTTTCCGGAACCCGGAGGTCCGGCCATCAGGAGATTGTGCCCGCCGGCCGCGGCGACTTCCAGCGCGCGCTTGGCGCTTTCCTGGCCCTTGATATCGGCGAGATCCGGAAGATTGGCGGGGTTCGCGCGGATCGCCGGCTGCGGCCGGGAAATGACCTGGGTGCCGCGGAAATGATTGGCGAGCGCGATCAGGCTGCGGGGTGCCACGATATCGATCTCCGCGCCGGCCCAGGCTGCCTCCGCACCGCTATCCGCCGGGCAGATGAGGCCCTTGCCGAGCCCATTGGCGCCGATCGCCGCCGGCAGGGCGCCGGCCACGGCCGCCAACGTTCCATCGAGGTTCAGTTCGCCGATCACCACATAATCGGTCAGCGCATCGGCGGGAATGGCGCCCAGCGCCGCCATCAGCCCAAGCGCGATCGGCAGATCGAAATGCGAGCCCTCTTTCGGCAGGTCGGCGGGTGCCAGATTGACCGTCACCTTCTTGGGCGGCATGGCAAGCCCGGACGCATGCAGCGCGGCCTGAACCCGCTCCCGGCTTTCGGCCACCGCCTTGTCCGGCAGGCCGACGATATGCATGTTCATCTTGCCCGGCCCGACCATGACCTGCACGTCGACCGGAACGCCCTCTATGCCCTGGAATGCAACCGTGCTGACACGCGCGACCATATGAACCTGCCCCCAAGCCCCTTCTGGTACGTCAGCGATACACGCTTTCCGCGCCAGCGATTGCAATCTGGCATGGAATCAGGAATAAAACAAGAACATTGATCGAACAATTTCGCGCCGCCGGTGCAACCGGGTTGCATGCGGTTGCATCCGTGGAACAAAGGCGATCCGTATCCGAAACGCGGCGAAACAATTTCCCGCCAAGTCGTGGAATAGTCTTTCCTATTCTACGCAATGCGGACGGAAAACCGCTTCACACTTTGTCTGGAGCCGCTTTATCAGGCGCGCTTGGCTTCGATTGCATCCCAGAGGAGGCTTGCGACATCGGCGCCGCCGAATTTCTTTACCTCGCGGATGCCGGTGGGGGACGTGACGTTGATCTCGGTCATATAGTCGCCGATGACGTCGATGCCGACGAAGAGAAAGCCTCTTTCCCGAAGCGCAGGGCCGATGCGGCCGCAGATTTCCCTTTCGCGCGGGGTGATCTCGGTCGGCTCGGCGCGTCCGCCCACATGCATGTTGGAGCGGCTGTCGTGCTCGGCCGGCACACGGTTGATGGCTCCGACCGGCTCGCCGTCCACCAGCAGGATGCGCTTGTCGCCCTTGCGCACCGCCGGCAGGTAGGCCTGGGCGATATAGGGCTCGCCGCGATACATCTGGCCGAACATTTCGAGGAGCGACGTGAAGTTGCGGTCGTCACGGGCCGAGTGGAAGACGCCGGCGCCGCCATTGCCATAAAGGGGCTTCAGGATGATGTCGCCCATCTCTTCGCGGAAGCGGGCGATTTCCGTCGGATCGCGGGAAATCAGGGTCGCCGGCATCAGGTCGGCGAACTCGGTGACGAAGATCTTCTCCGGCGAGTTGCGCACCCAGGCCGGATCGTTCACCACCAGCGTCTTCGGGTGGATGCGCTCAAGCAGATGGGTCGAGGTGATGTAACCCATGTCGAAGGGAGGATCCTGGCGCAGATGCACGACGTCCATGGCCGACAGATCGACGCGCTCCCTTTCGCCGAGCGTGAAATGATCGCCCTTGACGTCGCGCACCTGAAGCGGCTCGACGGCGGCAAAAATCCTGCCGTCGCGCATCGTCAGCCGGTCCGGCGTATAATGGAACAGCTGGAAGCCGCGCGCCTGCGCCTCCAGCGCCATGGCGAAGGTGGAATCGCCGGCGATGTTGATGCCGGAGATGTGGTCCATCTGGAATGCGACCTTGCGGATTTTCGCCATGACTTCAGTCCCCTAGAATTGGCTCGCCTGATGTAGGATGGCGGGCCTTCAAAGGCAACCGGTCAATGCGTTTCGGCCGGCGAGGCCAACCCGATGCCTGGGCGCCGCATATCGCTCAGCCGGCAAATACCGGACTTCAGACGACCGGCTCCGCCGGCGCCAGCTTCGCTTCGGCCGGCACATGGCCGGGCAGGCGCTTGCCGGTATCGGCCGCGAAGAAGTGCAGGCGCTTCGCATCGACCGCAATGCGCATCTCGGGTGCAAGCTCCGTCTCCGGCGAAACGGCGGCCGTGACCTGCTGATCGCCGACCAGACCGTGGATCAACCGCTGGGCGCCAAGCTCCTCGGTATATTCGAGGCGGAACGGCAGAGCCTCCTCATCCGCACGGGCGACACGGAGATCCTCTGCGCGGACACCCACGGTGACCGCACCGGAGGTCGGCGCAAAGCCCTTGAGGCCGATCACCGCCGGCCCGATCGCCAGCCTGTCGCCATGCAGCTCGCCCTTGACGAGGTTCATGGCCGGCGAGCCGATGAAGCTCGCCACGAAGGTGGAAGCGGGCGCGTGATAGACTTCCAGCGGCGCGCCGATCTGCTCTATCTCTCCACCATTCAGAACGACGAGGCGATCGGCGAGCGTCATCGCCTCCAGCTGGTCGTGGGTGACGTAGATCGAGGTCGTGCCGAGACGGCGCTGCAGGCGCTTGATCTCGCCGCGCATGGAGACGCGCAGCTTGGCGTCCAGGTTCGAAAGCGGCTCGTCGAAGAGGAAGGCAGCCGGCTTGCGGACGATCGCGCGGCCCATGGCGACGCGCTGGCGCTGGCCGCCGGAAAGGGCGCGCGGCTTGCGGTCGAGATACTGGGTGATCTCCAGCATGCGGGCGGCTTCGGCGACACGGGCGTCGATCTCGGACTTCGGCGTGCCGCGGTTCTTCAGTCCGTAGGCGAGATTGTTGTAGACCGTCATATGCGGATAGAGCGCATAGTTCTGGAACACCATGGCGATATCGCGATCGGCCGGCTCGACATTGTTGACGACGCGGCTGCCGATCTTCACCTGCCCCTCCGAAATGGTCTCCAGGCCGGCGATCATCCTGAGCAGCGTGGACTTGCCGCAGCCCGAGGGGCCGACCAGCACGATGAACTCGCCATCGGCGATGTTCAGCCTGATGTCGGAGACGGCGCGCACGCCGCCGGTATAGATCTTGCCGACGTTTTCGACATCGATGGAAGCCATTGCTATTTCTCCGTTTCAGTGAGGCCGCGGATGAACAGGCGCTGCATGAAGATGATGACAAGCACAGGCGGCAGGCCCGCCAGAATGACGCCGGCCATCACGAGGTTCCACTGCGTATCGCCATCGAGCACGGAGGCGAGACGCTTGATGCCCATGACCACGGTATAATAATGAGGCTCCGTGGTGATCAGCATCGGCCAAAGATACTGATTCCAGCCGTAGATGAACATGATGATGAAAAGTGCCGCGATATTGGTGCGCGAGAGCGGCAAAAGGATATCGCGGAAGAATTTCAGCGGACTGGCGCCATCGACGCGAGCCGCTTCCATCATCTCCTCCGGCACCGTCAGGAAGAACTGACGGAACAGGAAGGTTGCCGTGGCAGACGCGATGACCGGGATCACCAGGCCGGAATAGGAGTTCAGCATGCCGAGATCGGCGACGACCTTGTAGGTCGGCAGGATGCGCACTTCCACCGGCAGCATGAGCGTCATGAAGATCAGCCAGAAGGCGAGCACACGCAGGGGAAAACGGAAATAGACGATCGCGAAGGCGGAGATGATCGAGATGGCGATCTTGCCGACCGCGATCAGGATGGCCATCAGCAAGCTGTTCGCCAGCATCAGCAGGAAGGGCGGCGCGCCGGCGGTCGATTCACCCGAACCGAGCAGATAACCGTAATTCGCGGAAAGCTGGTCACCGGGCAGGAGCGGCACGATGCCGGTCATGAAGTCCGTTGCACCGCGCGTCGAGGCGACAAAAGCGAGATAGACGGGGAACACGACCGTCAGCACACCGAGGATCAGGATCAGATGGGTCAGAAAGGTGAGAAAGGGACGATTTTCGACCATCACGGCACCTCAATACTGAACTTTGCGCTCGATCCAGCGGAACTGGACGACGGTGAGGACAACGACAATCAGCATGAGAATGACGGATTGCGCGGCCGAGGGGCCGAGGTTCAGGCCGATGAAACCGTCGGCATAGACCTTATAGACCAGAATGTTGGTGGACTGGGACGGGCCGCCCGAAGTGGTCGCATCGACGATGCCGAACGTATCGAACATCGCGTAGGTGATGTTGATCACCGCAAGGAAGAAGGTCGTCGGCGAAAGCAGCGGGAATATCACCGTCCAGAAACGCTTGAACGGACCGGCACCGTCGATGGCGGCGGCTTCGCTCAGGGACTGCGGCACGGACTGCAGGCCGGCAACGAAGAACAGGAAATTGTAGGAGATCTGCTTCCACGCGGCGGCGATGATGATCAACACCATGGCATCACCCGTGTGGAGGCGATGGTTCCATTCGTATCCGAAGAAACTCAGAAAATAGGGAATGATGCCGACGCTGGGATTGAACATGAACCACCAGAGAAGGCCGGCGGCGGCCGGTGCCACCGCATAGGGCCAGACCAGCAGCGTCGTGTAGAACCGGCCTGAGCGCAGGACCCGGTTCACGGCCACAGCAAACAGCAGGGACAGGCTCATCGACAGAACCGTGACGCCGACCGAAAAGACGAAGGTCGCCCAGAGAGCATTCAGGTAATCCGGATCATCCAGCAACCGCGTGTAATTCGCAAACCAGACGAAAGTTTCTTTCAGGCCGAAGGGATCCTGGCGAAGGAACGATTGCCAGATCGCCTGGGCAGCAGGCCATACGAAGAAGATGAGCGTGATGACAAGCTGCGGTGCCAGCAGGAAATAAGGCAGGACGCGGTTATGAAAAACGGTGCGCTTGGTTTGCATGGCGAGGGTGTGCCCAAGGAAATGCCCTCCCCGGAAATCGGGGAGGGCTTGATGGCGACAAAGACGCTCAGTTCGAGTTTGCAGCTTCGAATTCGCGCAGGATGGCGTTGCCAGCCTTGGCAGCGTCGTCGAGAGCCTGCTGGCCAGTCTTCTTGCCGGACAGAACGGTTTCGAACTGCTGGTCGACCAGGTCGCGGATCTGCGTCAAGTTACCGAAGCGGACGCCCTTGGAATTGTCGGTCGGCGTGCCGCGGGTGATCTGCTTGATGGCAATGTCCGAGCCCGGGTTCTTCTCATAGTAACCCTGCTTCTGGCCAAGCTCGTAAGCAGCATTGGTGATCGGCAGGTAACCGGTGAACTGGTGCCAATCGGCCTGGACCTCCGGCTTGGAGAGATAGGTGAAGAACTTGGCAACGCCTTTGTAGACATCGGGGTTCTTCTGGCCGTTGAGGGTCCAGAGCGTGGCGCCGCCGATGATAGAATTCTTCGGCTCCTTGGTGACGGTATCGTCATAAGGCATCGGCGCGAAGCCGACCTTGAAGTTCTTGGCGTTGTTGATGACGCCGGCGCGCGAAGCGGACGAGCCCATGTAGACGGCGCATTGCTGCGAATAGAAGCTCGGAGCGGTTTCGGCGCCGCCGCCCGGACCGCCGTACTTGAAGATCTTGGCGTCCTGCCACTTCTTCAGGTTATCCCAGAATGCGGCCTGTTCCTTGCCGTTGAACTTGAATTCGGTCTCCAAGCCGCCGAAGCCGTTCTGCAGCGTGCCGAAAGGCAGGTTCTGGATGGCCGAGTAGTTTTCGAGACCGACCCAGGTCGCAGCATAGGAGAGCGTGAAGCCACACTGAGCAGCGCCGGAATCGACGATCTTCTTGCCCATTTCGGCCAGCTCGGCCCAGGTCTTCGGGGCAACTTCCGGATCAAGGCCAGCCTTCTGGAAGACGTCCTTGTTGTAGTACATGATCGGCGTCGAGGAATTGAAGGGCATCGACAGGATGTTGCCTTCAGCATCGGAATAGTAACCGACGACCGGCGCGAGGAAGCCCTTCGGATCCCACGGCTCCTTGTTGTCAGACATCAGTTTGTAGACCGGATAAACGGCGCCCTTGGCGGCCATCATCGTGCCGGTGCCGACCTCGAAGACCTGAACGATCGCCGGCTGCTGATTGGCGCGGAAAGCCGCGATCGCAGCGGTCAGGGTTTCCGGATAGGTACCCTTGAAGACCGGAACGACCTTGTAATCGCTCTGGCTTTCGTTGAACTTCTGGGCGACTTCCTCGAGCTTCTTGCCGAGCTCGCCGCCCATGGCATGCCACCAGGTCACTTCGGTCGCAGCGAGCGACGAGCTTGCCGACAGGGCAACCGCGAACGCGGCCATCGAAAGCTTCTTGAACATGTTGACGTCCTCTCCACCTTTGTTAGGGTCGAGGATCGCAATAGGGCCCGGCTGTGACAGCCCCTTAACAGTTCCATGTCAGATTTGTTACATTGCACAGCCATGCAACAATTTCACGGAAGTATCAGAAAGCATCCGGAAAATGCCGGGGCAAACGTCCCGGAAGCACCGCGACGACGTCATAGCGCTGTGACAGTCGCGCGGCATCCTTACGTTTCGCCAGCCAGAGATCGCTCGCGGACCGGATGCGCTTCTGGGCAGTGAAACCGACCGCATCGACGGCCTCCCGCTCACCGATCCGTGCCTTGACCTCCACGAACACGACGAGGTCGCCCTTGCGGGCGATGAGATCGATCTCTCCGAGCCTGGTGCGATAGCGGATCGCCAGGATGCGATAGCCCTTGGCCATCAGATAGAATGCGGCGAAATATTCCGAGACATGGCCCCGTCTTTGGGCTCTCTGGCGCTGGGCTCTCTGGCGATCGGCCTTGCGGCGTTTCAGGTCTGCGTCGTCGTCCGTTACCACCCTCAGCCCTCGGCCTTCAGTTCCAGGAGCCGCTGGTAAAGGTCCTTGCGGGCAAGCCCTGTGAGCCTGGCCGCTTCCGCCGCCGCCTTAGCGGCCGGCATGGCGGAAGAAAGCTCGCGCAACAGCATGTCCACCTCCACCTCGCCCGGGGCCTCTTGGGCTTCCGGCGGCGCCACGATCAGGACGATCTCGCCCTTCACGCTGCGGTCGTCATTATAATAGGCGGCGAGCTCCTCCAGCGTGCCGCGGCGGAATTCCTCGAAGGTCTTCGTCAGCTCGCGGCAGACGCAGGCACGGCGGCTCTTTCCGAGAACCTCGGCGGCGGCGGCAACGGTCGCGCCGATGCGGTGCGGGGATTCGAAGAAGATCAGCGTCGCCGGCACTCTCGAAAGCTCGGCCAGGCGGTCCCTTCTCCCCTTGTCCTTCGCCGGGAGGAAGCCTGCGAAGAGAAAGGCATCGGACGGCATGCCGGAACCGACGAGCGCTGCAAGCGGCGCGGACGCGCCGGGGATCGGCACGACCTTGTGGCCTGCCTCGATCGCCATCCGGCCGAGCCGGTAACCGGGATCGGAGACGAGCGGCGTGCCGGCATCGGAAACCAGCGCTACGGATTTGCCCTCCGCCAGCGCAGCGACAAGCTTCGGCCCCGCCTCCTCGGCATTGTGCTCGTGATAGGCGAAAGGCCGGTTGACGATGCCGTAGCGGTCGAGCAGCACGCGGGTGACGCGGGTGTCCTCGCAGGCGAGCACGTCGGCGCCGGAGAGCGTTTCGAGCGCACGCAGCGTGATATCACCGAGATTGCCAATCGGGGTCGCGACCAGATAGAGCGCCGGCTCCAGCGGCCTTGCGGGCACGAATGTGTTGGCGACGCGATAGCCGCGCTGCGCGGTCTTCAGGTCATCGGTCACGGGATGTCACGCGGGATCGGATAATCATGGCTCTTTATGATGGAGCCGGCCCGCTTCGGCAAGTAAAGCCCGGGGTCGGGACAATGTCATGTTTTCTGTGTGCAAGTGCGCGCCACGATATCGAATTGAGCCGGTAACCTCTCGTTCACCTCTTGCTTTTCTCCGCCTTTGTCTGCCATTTTGCCGGTCCACATCATACAGTCGGCCTACAAACCCGACAAAAATATGGGGTCCGGCCTTGCCGGCCTCCACGGTCGAAAGCGGTAGCGTCCATGCGTATTACTCTTGAGCGGTCCAACCTCTTAAAATCGCTGAACCACGTGCATCGCGTGGTCGAGCGGCGGAACACGATTCCGATCCTTTCCAACGTGCTGATGCGCGCCTCCGGCAGCAGCCTGGATCTCAAGGCGACCGACCTCGATCTCGAAATCACCGAAGCCGTGCCGGCCATGGTCGAGACTGCCGGCGCCACGACGGTGCCCGCGCATCTGCTCTATGAAATCGTCCGCAAGCTGCCCGACGGTTCGGAAGTGCTGCTCGCCACCAACCCGGACAGCAGTTCCATGACGGTGCAGTCAGGCCGGTCGAAATTCTCGCTGCAATGCCTGCCGGAATCGGATTTCCCTGATCTGACCGCCGGCAGCTTCACGCATACCTTCAAGCTGAAGGCGGCCGATCTCAAAATGCTGATCGACCGCACGCAGTTCGCGATCTCCACCGAGGAGACCCGCTATTACCTGAACGGCATCTTCTTCCACACGATCGAAGCCGGCGGCGACCTGAAGCTGCGCGCCGTCGCGACCGACGGGCACCGCCTGGCGCGTGCCGATGTCCAGGCGCCGTCCGGCTCCGAAGGCATGCCGGGCATCATCATTCCGCGCAAGACGGTCGGCGAACTCCAGAAGCTGGTCGACGATCCGGAAGCGATCGTCACCGTCGAAGTGTCCGACGCCAAGATCCGCCTGACGATCGGCACGATCGTGATGACCTCCAAGCTGATCGACGGCACTTTCCCGGACTACCAGCGCGTCATCCCGACCGGCAACGACAAGGAGATGCGCGTCGATTGCGAGAGCTTCACCAAGGCCGTCGACCGCGTCTCGACCATCTCTTCCGAGCGCGGCCGCGCGGTGAAGCTGTCGCTGACGGACGGCCAGCTCATGCTGACGGTGAACAACCCGGATTCCGGCAGCGCCACCGAAGAAGTGGCAGTCGGCTACGACGCCGATCCGATGGAAATCGGCTTCAACGCCAAATACCTCCTCGACATCACCGCCCAGCTTTCCGGCGAGGACGCGATCTTCATGCTGGCGGATGCGGGTTCGCCGACGCTGGTGCGCGACACGGCGGGGGACGACGCGCTCTACGTCCTGATGCCGATGCGGGTCTAAGCCTTTGGGGCGGCTGGCAAAATTTTCAGCCGCCTTTTTCATGGAATTTTTCCCGCTGCGACATTTTCTCTTGCTTTTGCGGCATGCGGGGCCACATAGGGGCAGAAAGGGAGAGGACATACCCATGGAGTTGCGCCTGAAGGAGCGGCTTGGCCGCAAGTTCGACGAAGAGATCCGGTTCTTCAAAGGCTGGATGGACGGACCCAAGAGCGTCGGCGCGATCTGCCCGACCTCCTCGGTCACGGCGAAACGCATGGCAAGCGTCATCGATACGACATCCGGCCTGCCCGTGCTCGAACTCGGACCCGGCACCGGCATCATCACCAAGGCGATCCTGAAGCATGGCGTCGCGCCGGGAAATCTCGTCTCGATCGAATATTCGACGGATTTCTACCAGCATCTCGTCCGCACGTTTCCGGGCGTCAACTTCATCAACGGCGACGCCTTCGATCTCCAACGCACCCTCGGCGCCTGGAAGGACAAGACTTTCGACAGCGTCGTTTCGGCGATCCCGCTCTTGAGCTTCCCGATGGAGCGGCGCATCGCGCTGCTCGAAGACCTGCTCGACCGCATTCCCGCCGGCCGGCCGGTGATGCAGATCACCTACGGCCCCGTCTCCCCGATCATCGCCAATCCGGACCGCTACAGGATCAAGCATTACGATTTCGTGGTCCGCAACATCCCGCCGGCGCAGCTCTGGACCTATACGCGCGGCTGATCGTGACCTTCGGCCTCTACATTACCCATCCGCAGGTTCGGATCGACCCGGATATTCCGGTGCCGAAATGGGGCCTTTCCGATATCGGCCGTGCCCGCGCCGAGGCCGCAGCGAAGTCACCATGGGCCAGGCAACTCGGCCGGATCGTTTCCAGCGGCGAGATGAAGGCGATCGAAACGGCCGAAATTCTCGCCTCCGCATCCGGTCTCACGATCGAGATCGCTCACGACACCCATGAGAACGACCGTTCGGCAACCGGCTTTCTGCCGCCGCCCGCGTTCGAGGAGGCCGCGAACTGGTTCTTCGCCCACCCGACCGAAAGTTTTAGAGGTTGGGAGCGTGCGATCGATGCCCAGAGACGCATGGTTTCGGCGGTCAATCGCATCCTCGCGGATCATAGCCCGCACGTGCCGATCGCATTCGTCGGCCATGGCGGCGTCGGGACGCTTTTGAAATGCCATCTCCTCGGTGCGCCGATCGCCCGTGATCGCGACCAGCCGGGCGGCGGCGGAAATCTCTTCTGCTTTACCCTTGCGGATCGCGCCGTCTCGTGCGACTGGACCCCGATCGAAACATGGGAAGGAATCAGGGCATGAACACGCGTGACCGCCTGATCGTGGGCCTCGACATCCCGACCGTCGCGGAAGCGGAAAAGATGGTCGCCACGCTCGGCGACACGGTCTCCTTCTACAAGGTCGGCTACCAGCTTGCCTTTGCCGGCGGACTGGAATTCGCCCGCGACCTCGTCAAGGACGGCAAGCAGGTGTTCCTCGACATGAAGCTGCTCGACATCGACAACACGGTGGCGAAGGGCGTCGAGAACATCGTCAAGATGGGCGTCACGATGCTCACCCTGCATGCCTATCCGAAGGCGATGCGCGCCGCGGTCGACGCCGCAAGAGGCTCGGATCTCTGCCTGCTCGCGGTCACGGTGCTGACCTCCATGGACGAGGCCGATCTCACCGATGCCGGTTACGAATACGATCCGCACACGCTGGTGCTGCGCCGCGCCGAACAGGCGCTTGCCGCCGGCATGGGCGGCATCGTCTGCTCGGCGGAAGAATCCGCCGCCGTGCGCAGGATCGTCGGACCGAAGATGGCGGTCGTGACCCCCGGCATCCGCCCCGCAGGCTCGGATGCGGGCGACCAGAAGCGGGTGATGACGCCGGCCGACGCGCTCAGCGCCGGTTCGAGCCATCTCGTCGTCGGGCGGCCGATCGTCAAGGCGCCCGATCCGAAGGCGGCGGCGCAAGCCATCCTCGCCGAGATGGCATCTGTCCTCTAACGATTGTCCGAAACCGTGTTGTGCTCGTCATGGTCGACGATCAGGCTCGGCCTCCCACCGGGCAGGCGGTTGCCGGTGACGGTATTGTATTGCGCATAATCGTAGGGGCTGAGGCTGCTGCCGAACGGCCGGTCCGGCCGCGAGAAGCAGTAGGAACTCGCTGCCTGCCGGCTGCCGAGCCAGACCGCCGGCCGCGCCGCCCAGAAATTCGCATAGCGGAACGTGTTGCCGGTGATGACGTTGTGCTCCGGCTTCTGGTGACGGATCGTGCCGCCCTCGCCGCAATTGCGGTAGACAAAAATGCCGCCCTTGATCGGGTTCTCGAACAGGTTGCCTTCGATGCGGTTGTCCGCCGAACCGTCGATCGCGATCATCTCGCGCCGGGCGGTGCGGATGTCGAACATGTTGCCGATGATCCGGTTTCGAGCGGATTCCGCATCCAGATAGATCGCCGTACCGTTCGTGCTGCCGGTAAAGCGGGAGTTCCCGACGGTCATTTCCGTCACGCCCGGCGCGGCATAAAGCGGAATGCCGCCATCCGCCACGAAGGTGATGTTCTGAAGCGTGATGCCGCTTGGCGCCGCAGCCTGGGCCCGCCCGGTATGCCCGGCTTCGAGGGAAGACAGCCGCACTCCTTCCGCCTGGCCGTTGCTGCCGAGGCCCTCGATGCGGACATCGCCCCTGATCGTGCAGTTGCGTATCCGGATGCCGCGAGGCGCATCCCAGCTTCCGTCCGCCCGGCGGAGCGAGCGGATCAAAATCGTCCGGCCCTTGGCCACCGTCCCGTCCAGCGTGCCGCCATTGCAATCGAGCGTCACGCCGGAAGCGGCGCTGCCTGAAAAGGCTATGGGCCGGGTGACGGCATCCGTCTTCGCGAGAGACAGGTCGCAGGCGATCTCCACCGGTTTTGTCTTTTCCGGGGCGGGTTTGCGGAGAGCGGAGTAGATATCGGCGGAACAGGCTCTCGCTTCGGCGCGCACCGGATGCGATACGGCGATTGCCGCGGCGGCCGAAAGACCTGCGACCAGGGCACCGGCTACGATACGCATCATATTGACTTGCCCCATGATTTGACCGAAGTCAGCTTATCCGAACACGCCCTGGAGGAACATCATGGCAAAGGGATACTGGATCGCCCGCATCGATATCCGCGACCCCGAACGCTACAAGGACTATGTCGCAGCCACGAAGGTGCCCTTTGAGAAATACGGCGCCAAATTTCTCGCCCGCGGCGGCGAGATCACCGAGCTGGAAGGCAAGGCGCGCGCCCGCAACGTGGTGATCGAATTCCCCTCCAGGCAGGCGGCCGTCGACTGTTACCACTCGCCCGAATACCAGATCGCCGCAAAAATACGCCAGGAAGCGGCCGATGGCGAACTGGTCGTCGTGGACGGCGTCTAAACTCCCGAAAACCGCATGTGCTGCGGCACCGGAGACACTTCCACCCGTGCCGCAATTCGGTTAAACAGGCGCCAATCCTTCCCTTGCAGCTCCCGGAGCAGATCATGACCGTCAGCAACCTTCCGCCACTCGTCACCGTTTTCGGAGGATCGGGGTTCGTCGGGCGGCATGTGGTGCGGGCGCTCGCCAGGCGCGGTTATCGCGTCCGCGTCGCGGTGCGCCGTCCCGATCTCGCGGGCTTCCTGCTGCCGGCGGGCTATGTCGGGCAGATTTCGCTGGTTCAGGCGAACCTCCGCTACCGCCAGTCGATCTTCCGTGCCGTCGAAGGCTCTTCCCATCTGGTGAACTGCGTCGGCATCATGTTCGAGAGCGGCCGCAACACGTTCGATGCCGTGCAGGAGTTCGGCGTCCGTTCGATCGCGGAAGCGGCCAGCGCCGCCGGCGCCAGGCTGACCCACATCTCGGCGATCGGCGCCGATCCGAATTCGGAATCCTCCTATGCCCGCACCAAGGGCCGCGCGGAAGCGGCGATCTTCTCCTTGCTGCCGGACGCCGTGATCCTGCGGCCGTCGATCATGTTCGGCCCGGAGGACAGCTTCTTCAACAAGTTCGCTGCTATGGCGCGCATCTTCCCGGCCCTGCCGCTCGTCGGCGGCGGCAAAACGAAGTTTCAGCCGGTCTATGTCGAGGACGTTGCGGAAGCCGTCGCCCGTTCCGTCGACGGAACGATCACTTCGGGCAGGATCTACGAGCTCGGCGGCCCTGAGGTCATGACCTTCCGCCAATGTCTCGAGACCATGCAGCGCATCACCAACCGCGAGCGCTCGCTCATCTCGCTGCCCTTCGGCATCGCGTCGCTGATCGGCAGCCTCGCCTCGCTCATCCCCTTCGTGCAGCCGCCGATCACCCCCGATCAGGTGAAGCTGCTGAAGGTCGACAATATCGTTTCCGACGCTGCCGCGAAGGAAGGCCGCACGCTTGAAGGAATGGGCATCCGCCCGACGCTGGCCGCCTCGATCCTGCCCTCCTATCTGGTACAGTACAGGCCCCACGGCCAGTATACGGGATCAGGCCGGGCTGCCTGATCCTTTATTTAGGGAAGACTTATATCATCATTAAACCAGTGCGTTAGCCGCTCAAAAAGCGGGCATCGGTATTTTCGCGCCCATTTTCCGGGCAACGTCTGTGGCACAAAGGCCGCAGTTTCAAATCGTCGGGCGTTAACGGCGGATTCAGTAAAATCTTATATTGAAATCTTTCGGTTCCACCCATACACCCTCCTTCGCGGAACAGACGCAACCGTGACGATCAAATCATCCTTCGAAAGGCATTCCTCCATGGGCAGGCCCATCGCGCTCTTTTTTGCGTGCGCAGCATTGATCATTCTCGCGGGTTCCTTCATGGCTCCGAGAACGGGGGCGGTCGGCAAGAGCGAATGCGCACCCGCCTATGGCGTGGATCCCTGCAGCACGGCTGCTATCCTTCACTAATTCCGGGAGGACAGGCGGCCATGCAAGCCGCCTTTTCCTTCATGCGCCCAGGAGAAGGGCGATCAATCCAATGGCGCCGACCGCGATCCGCCAATAGGCGAAGGGCGCGTAGCCGCGGCTTGAGACGAAATCGAGCAGCGAGCGCACCACGACGATCGCTGTGACGAACGCCGCGACGAAGCCGACGGCGATTACGGCGCCGTCCGAGAAGCTCAGCGCATCGCGATTCTTATAGAGATCGAGCACGAACGCGCCGAGCATGGTCGGCATGGCGAGGAAGAAGGAGAATTCCGCCGCCGAGCGCTTGTCCGCGCCCATGAGCAGCGCGCCGACGATGGTGGCGCCCGAGCGCGACGTGCCGGGGATCATGGCCACACACTGGCAGAGGCCGATCTTGAAGGCGAGCGACAGCGGATAGTCCATCACGTCGTGATATTTCGGCTGAAACTTCATCTTGTCGACGGCAAGCAGCACGAAACCGCCCAGGATCAGCACCACGCAGATCAGCATCGGCGTCTCGAAGAGCACGGTCTTGATGAAATCGTGGGCGAGCGCACCGATCACCGCCGCAGGCAGGAAGGCGATCAGCACCGTCAGCACGAAACGCCTTGCCTTCGGGCTGGTCGGCAGGTCCATCGCGATCTGCAGCAGCTTTTGGGCATAAACGAGCAGAATCGCCAGGATCGCTCCGAGCTGGATCAGGACCGCGAAGGTGTTGCCGGGAGATTGGAAGCCGAGAAAATGGCCGGCGAGCAGGACGTGAGCAGTTGAGGAAACGGGAAGAAATTCCGTAAGCCCCTCGATCAAGCCAAGAACGAGGGCGCTGATGATGGACTGATCCGCCATTCTTAATCCTTTATTGAGCAGATAAGGGCAGTTTGAGGTACTCTATGAGCCGTTGCTTGTGTTGGCCCTACCAAATCCATATAGCTGGCATATGTCAGGCGGGCGCGCGAAGCGACCACATCCTCCCTATACACCATTCGTGAAGTTATCCATGCCTACCCTCTATCATCATCCCATGTCTTCGGCCTCGCGGTTCGTCCGGCTGATCCTCGCAGAATACGGCTTTCAGTCGGAACTGGTCGAAGAGCAGCCCTGGGAAAAGCGGAGGGAGTTCCTGACGCTCAACCCGGCGGGCACGCTTCCCGTCTACGTGGACGACAGCATGAGAGTGCTTTGTGGCCCTTCCGTGCTCCTGGAATTTCTGGACGAGACGCACGGCGTGCTGAAGCGCGACCGCCGGCTGCTCGCCGAAGATCCCTGGCAGCGGGCCGAAATCCGCCGCCTCACCGAATGGTTCCTGCAGAAAATGGAGCAGGACGTCACCCGGCCGCTCACCCGCGAGCGCATCTACAAGCTGCAGATGAGCGCGGCGCATGGCGGCGGCGCGCCCGATTCGAAAGTGCTGCGCACGTCGCGCGCCAATATCCGCCAGCACATGAAGTATCTTTCCTGGCTCGCCGGCTCGCGGCCCTGGCTTGCGGGCGACCGGCTGAGCTACGCAGACCTTGCCGCCGCCGCCTCGATTTCGGTGCTCGACTATCTCGGCGAAATCGACTGGGCCGAAACGCCCGTCGCCAAGGACTGGTACCAGCGGCTGAAATCCCGCCCCTCCTTCCGGCCGTTGCTTGCCGAACGCATCCGCGGCGTGACCCCGGTATCCCACTATGCGGACCTTGATTTCTGACCAGAGACGAGAGGACGAAAAGGCGTTCCGCCGGGGGGAGAAGCTGACCGCCTTCATTCGCGAGGAAGCGGGAGCCCAAGGCTTCGACCTCTGTCGGATCACCGGGCCGGACAGCATTCCGCGCGCGCCGGAACGGCTTCAGACCTTCCTCGACGAAGGCCATCACGGCACGATGGCGTGGATGGCCGAGACGCGGGAGCGCCGCGCCGATCCGAAGGCGCTCTGGTCCGAGGTCAAATCCATCGTCCTGTTCGGTCTGAACTACGGTCCGGACGAAGACCCGCGCGGCATTCTCGACAAGCCGGACAAGGCGGCGATCTCGGTCTATGCCCGCAACCGCGACTATCACGACGTCGTCAAGGGCCGGCTGAAGGAAATCGCCACGCGGTTTGCCGCTCGCGCCGGCGAGGACGTCAAGGTCTTCGTCGATACGGCGCCCGTCATGGAAAAGCCGCTTGCCGAGGCGGCCGGCCTCGGCTGGCAGGGCAAGCACACCAATCTCGTCAGCCGCACGCACGGCTCCTGGCTCTTCCTCGGCAGCCTGTTCACCACGGCCGACCTTATTCAGGATGTGCCGGAGGCCGACCATTGCGGTTCCTGCCGCGCCTGCCTCGACGCCTGCCCGACGGCCGCCTTTCCCGCACCTTACAGGCTCGATGCGCGGCGCTGCATCTCCTATCTGACGATCGAGCACAAAGGGCCGATCGATCCGGAATTCCGGCCGCTGATCGGCAACCGTATCTATGGCTGCGACGACTGTCTCGCCGCCTGTCCGTGGAACAAGTTCGCGGCAAGCGCCTCCGAAATGAAGCTCCGCGCGCGGGAGGATCTCAAGGAACCGCCGATCGCCTTCCTGCTGACGCTCGACGACGCCGCTTTCCGCGCCTTCTTCAGCGGCTCCCCGGTGAAGCGCATCGGCCGGGACCGCTTCGTCCGCAACGTGCTGATCGCGGCCGGCAATTCCGGCGATCCGGGTCTGATCGGGCAATGCCTCGAACTCGCGCGCGACCCCTCGCCTGTCGTGCGCGGCATGGCTATATGGGCCTTGAAACGCCTCATGCGGCAGGAGGACTTCGCCCGGTTTGCGCAAACGCGCGAGGTGGAGGATGATCCGGACGTGCAGGAAGAATGGCGACTGGCGGGAGCGGGTTGATGCGGGTGATGATCTTCGGATGCGGCTATTCGGGCCAGGCGATCGCGGAAGCGTTCAAGGCGGAAGGCGCCCGGGTTTCCGGCACGACGCGGACGCCGGCAAAAGCGCTTGAACTGGCAGACAGGGACATCAAGGCCTTCGTCTTCGACGGCAGCCCGTTCAGCGCGGAATTGCTGGCGGAGTTGAAGGAGGCGACTCACCTTGTCCAGTCGATTCCTCCAACAAAGGTCAAGAGCGAGCCGCCCCCTCACCCGGCCTCAGCTCCGCTCGGCCACCCTCTCCCCGAGGGGAGAGGAGAAACGGCGGCGGCGCAGCCTCTCCCCTTCTCCCCAGCGGGGAGAAGGTGGCCCGAAGGGTCGGATGAGGGGGGCGACCCTCAAGGCCCGATCCCGCCTACCGAAGGCGGTCCTCTGCTGAAGCTGGTGCGGGGCAGACTGCGGGACCTCTGCCCCAAGCTCGAATGGATCGGCTATCTCTCGACCGTCGGCGTCTACGGCGATCACGGCGGCGGCTGGGTGACGGAAGAGACACCCGGCAGCCCCGTCCAGGGCCGTTCCATCGAAAGGGTGGACACCGAGGAAGCCTGGGCGACGGAGGGCGAGGCCGCCGGCGCGCCGCTCGCAAGGCTGCGCCTTTCAGGCATCTACGGCCCCGGGCGCAACGCCTTCGTCAATCTCGCCCGCGGCACGGCACGGCGCATCATAAAGCAAGGCCAGGTCTTCAACCGCATCCGCGTCGAGGACATTGCGGGTGCCACCGTCTTCCTCGCGAAGGGGAAGATGGGCGGCATATATAATGTCACCGACGACGAGCCCGGTCCGCCGCAGGACGTCATCGTCGAGGCTGCCCGCCTGATGGGCGTCGAGCCGCCGCCGGAACAGGATTTCGAGACCGCCGAGATGACCCCGATGGCACGCTCCTTCTACGGCGCCAACAAGCGCGTTTCGAACGCCAAGATCCGCGCCGCGGGCTTTCAATTCCGCTTCCCGAATTATCGCATGTCGCTCGCTGAAATGTGGTCCACGGACCTCTGGAGAGGTTGAGTTTTCCCGTTTTGAAACGGATGAAATTTCCATCCACTTCTTCCGCCGGATCATTATTTCTTAATATTTGGGGCAACGCATCACAAAATTTGCGCGAATGAGGCAGAGAATCCTGCGTTGCAACAAATTTTTTTCTGCAATTTTTGTGATCGCGGCGCTACGCAGAGTCACGCTGGAATTCCATTCCGCTTTCCTGCTGTTTTTAAATGTTTTCTTCTGTCACAATTTAGCTGGCTTCTTAAAAAGATTGCGAGCAATTTAATCACGAATGTTACAGCCTGTAATGTTCCGTGATCGAAAACCCCACTTTTTCGCCATTTTTCGCCCTGCTTAGCCGTTTTTGCACGCAACGTGCAGGGACAAACGACGGGGACGACGACTTTGAAAAAAATTCGACGCTCGATTTGCGCCGCGGCGGCCGCTGCAAGTTTTGCACTTCTCGGCTCCGCGCAGGCCAATGCTGCGCCCGGATGCGGCCACGCATCCTGGTATGCTCTGACTTCCAAGACGGCATCCGGCGAACGGATGAATCCTTCCAAACTGACCGCGGCGCATCGCTCGCTGCCCTTCGGCACCAAGGTCAAGGTCACCAACAAGCGAAACGGCAAAAGCGTCATCGTGCGCATCAACGACCGTGGGCCCTTCATCCGCGGGCGGGTGATCGACGTGTCGAAGGCCGCGGCGCAGAACATCGGCATGGTCAGCGCCGGCACGGCGCAGGTCTGCTATCAGATCGTTGCCGCCGAGAACCAGAAGGTCGCCGGCAAGGGCCTGAAGGACGTCGACGGCTGAGACCGCAAGGTCCCGCCCCTTGCCCTTCCGCCCGATCGCGGTTAGGAACCCAAGTCATACGGGTGCAACCGAAACGGAGAGCGACATGCGACTGGGCGGGCGATTGGCCGGAGCCATCGAGGTGCTGGCCGACATCGAGACGCGCAAGCGTCCTGTCGCCGACGCCCTCAAGGACTGGGGCCTGGCGCATCGTTTCGCCGGTTCCGGCGACCGGGCCGCGATCGGCAACATCGTCTACGACGCGTTGCGCATGCGGCTCTCGCACGCTTGGCTCATGGACGACGAAAGCCCCACCGCCCTAGCCCATGCGGTCCTCATCCGGCAATGGGGCCTCACCCCTGAAGCTCTCCAGGCCGAGTTCGCCGATGACCGCTTCGCGCCGCCGGCGCTTACCGAGGCGAACGTCTCGGCGCTGGCCTCCCGCAATCTCGAAGACGCATCCCCGCACGTACAGGGCGACATCCCGGACTGGATCCAGCCGTCCTTCGAAGCCAATTTCGGCGAGGACTGGCTTGTCGAGGCCAAGGCGCTGGCCGGCCGGCCGACCCTCGATCTGCGCGCCAATACGCTGAAGGCAAGCCGGGAGAAAGTCGTCAGGGCTCTGGAACGCTCCGGTGCGAAACCTTCGCGCATCGCCAGAAACGGCATCCGGATTGCCGCCGGCGAGGGAGCGTCCCGGCTGCCGAACGTCACAGCCGAACTTTCATTCCAGAAGGGCTGGTTCGAGGTTCAGGACGAAGGCTCGCAGATCGTCGCCGATCTCGTGCAGCCCGGCGAACACGACCAGGTGCTCGACTATTGCGCCGGCGGCGGCGGCAAGACGCTCGCCATGGCGGCCGCCATGCACAACAAAGGGCAGATCCATGCCTATGACGCCGACCGCAAGCGGCTGGCGCCGATCATCGAACGGCTGCGCCGCGCCGGCACCCGCAACGTTCAGGTCCATGACGACGCCCGGCAGCTCGACGCGCTGAAAGGCAAGCTCGATGCCGTGCTGGTCGATGCCCCCTGCACCGGCACCGGCACCTGGCGCCGGCGGCCGGACACCAAGTGGCGCCTGACGCCGAAAAACCTCGACGAACGCATCGCCCAGCAGCAGGAGGCGCTTGCCGAAGCGGCCGCCTTCGTGAGGCCGGGCGGCGCGCTTCTCTACGTCACCTGCTCCATCCTGCCGGAGGAAAACGACGCGCAGGTTTCGCGCTTCTGCGCCGACAATCCCGAATTTTCGATCGCTCCGGCCGCGGCACATTGGCACGATATCTTCGGGAAGGGCGCTCCGCGGCCGCGATCACAGGATGCATCGACCGTTACTCTCACGCCCGCAAGTACCGATACGGACGGATTCTTTTTCTGCCGCATGCAACGCAAGGTTTGAACAAGACCAAATGCGGCCAGGGCATGCCTTCTTCTTTCAAAGTATTCTAAACTAGATCGTTTGACACCAGTTTCCATTTGCGCGAAGAACGCGTCTTGGGCGGTAGGAAGCCTGGCCGCCGAAGGAGAGGGACATGATCCGCAAGACCGTTTTCGGCGCCACGTTGGCGCTTCTCGCCGCCTCCGCGGCGTTCACCGTCACGCCGGCCGAGGCCGCCGACTCCGCATCCGTGGTAAAGCATTACGCCGAGTTGGCGGAAGCCAAGTATCAGGACTCGCTCACCACCGCCAAGGCGCTGGACGCGGCGATCGACGCGCTGATCGCCACGCCGAGCGAGGCGACCCTCGAGGCCGCCAAGGATGCCTGGATCAAGGCGCGCGTTCCCTATCAGCAGACGGAAGTCTATCGCTTCGGCAATCCGATCGTCGACGATTGGGAAGGCAAGGTAAACGCCTGGCCGCTCGATGAGGGCCTGATCGACTATGTCGACGGCTCCTATGGCACGGAGAGCGATTCCAACCCGCTCTACGTCGCGAACGTGATCGCCAATCCGAAGATCAAGATCAACGGCGAGGATTTCGACGCGACCGATATCACGCCCGAGACGATCCGGGGCCTGAACGAAGCCGGCGAGATCGAGGCGAATGTCGCGACCGGCTATCACGCCATCGAATTCCTGCTCTGGGGCCAGGATCTGCACGGCACCGGCCCGGGTGCGGGCGAACGGCCCTATACCGACTACGACAAGGCCAATTGCACCGGCGGCAATTGCGACCGCCGCGCGGCCTATCTCAAGGCCGCCTCGACGCTGCTCGTCTCCGATCTCGAGGACATGGTGAAGGCCTGGGCGCCGGACGGCGAGGCCTCCAAGCATGTCGAGGCCGATCCGAAGGCCGGCTTGACTGCGATCCTGACCGGCATGGGCTCGCTCTCCTACGGCGAGCTTGCCGGCGAGCGCATGAAGCTCGGCCTGCTGCTGCACGATCCGGAAGAAGAGCACGATTGCTTCTCCGACAATACCTATGCCTCGCATCTCAACGACGCGATCGGCATCAAGTCGGCCTATACCGGCGAATACGTCCGCGCCGACGGCACCAAGATGACCGGTCCGTCGCTTTCGGAACTGGTCGCCGCCAAGGACAAGGCGCTCGACACGGAAGTCAAAGGCAAGCTCGACGCGACGCTCGCGGCGATGAACGCCATGGCCGACCGCGCCCAGAAGGTCGAGGCCTACGACCAGATGATCGGCGAGGGCAACACCCAGGGCAATGCGGTCGTGCAGAAGGCGATCGACGGCCTTGTCGATCAGACCAAAAGCATCGAGCGCGTCATTGCGTCGCTCGATCTCGGCACGGTCGAGCTTGAAGGTTCCGACAGCCTCGACAACCCCGACGCCGTCTTCAAATGATGAACTGAAAAGGCGGGCCGCGGCGAAGAGTTTGCGGCCCGAACATCGATGAACGTGCGAAAAGTAAGCCGCCATACCGTCTGGCCTTCCGGCTACCTTCCTGACGAGGGCGAGCCGTTGACCTATGGCGGAAAACAGCGCGGCATACCGATCTCCCCCCTTGAGGGGGAGATGCCCGGCAGGGCAGAGGGGGGTATTTCCCCGCCACACTCATCGATCGACTTCGATACGACGTTGTCATCCCCCTCTGTCACTCTCGTGACATCTCCCCCTCAAGGGGGGAGATCAGAGGGAGCTTGCCGCCCTCCTCGTCGCTCACATGCAATGGTTTCCCCTCGGAGTGGACAGGCTGGGGAGGGGCATCGTCCCGGCAATCCATGACCCCTGCAATACGTCGCAAATCCATCCCGATTTTCCTCCTGCCGATTCTTTCGGGCGTCCTTCTTCTGACCCCGCTGATCGCGGCCGGCGGCGATCCGATCTTCCCCACGACCCGTTCGGACCTCAATCCGAAGGATCAAAAGCGCGTCGAGGCCGTGACGCGCCCGGCGACGGATTTCTCCAAGCCCGAGCAGTTCGAACTGATGGAAGGCGGGGCGGCGACCAGCCGCGCCATCGTCAACGGCGACGCCTTCTCGCATTCTTCCGCCAACCTCACCTTCGAGGAGGAGCAGACCTTCAAGCTCGGCAATGCGCTCTTCACCAAGCTCTGGGTTTCGGCACCTTCCTCGACGCAGGCCTCCGACGGGCTCGGGCCACTCTTCAACGCGCGCGCCTGCCAGAGCTGTCACCTGAAAGACGGCCGCGGCCATCCGCCGGAAGGTTCCGCCGATGCGACGTCGATGTTTCTCCGGCTCGCCCGCCCTGCCCGCACCGACGACGAGCGCGAGGCGGTCGCCGACCACCGGAAGCTCAATTTCCCGGACGCGACCTATGGCGAGCAGCTACAGGATCTCGCCGTACCTGGCCTGAAATCCGAGGGACGGATGCAGGTTTCCTACGAGGAAACTCCCGTGACGCTTGCCGGCGGCGAGGTGGTGCATCTGCGCAAGCCGACCTATTCCGTCGCTGGCCTTAGTCACGGCCCTCTGGAAAGCGACGTGACTGTTTCGCCGCGCATCGCACCGCCGATGATCGGCATGGGGCTCATCCAGGCGATCCACGAAAGCGACATTCTCGCCAAGGCCGATCCCGACGACAGGGACGGCGACGGCGTTTCCGGCAAGCCGGCGCTGGTGCGCGACCACCGGAGCGGAGAACTGAAACTCGGACGGTTCGGCTACAAGGCGCAGAACGCGACGATCCGCGACCAGAGCGCATCCGCATTCGCCGGCGACATGGGCATCTCCACCCCGGACAATCCTTCAAGCTATGGCGACTGCACCGAGGCGGAAGCCGAATGCCTCGCCATGCCGACCGGCGTGCAGCAAAGGCTCGGCCCGGTCGAGGCGCCCGATCCGGTCATGGAGCTCGTGACGTTCTATTCGGAAAACCTCGCGGTCCCCGCCCGGCGCAACCTTGCCGATCCGACGGTGCTGAAGGGCAAGCAGCTCTTCCACCAGTCCGGCTGCATCGCCTGCCACACGCCGAAATTCGTGACGAGCCGGGATGCCGGCAACAAGGCGCATGCCTTCCAGCTCATCTGGCCCTATTCGGATTTCCTGCTGCACGACATGGGCGAAGGCCTCGCCGACGGGCAGCAGGTCGGCGTCGCGGCCGGCCGCGAATGGCGCACGCAGCCGCTCTGGGGCATCGGCCTGACGGAGACCGTCAACGCCCATACCTTCTTCCTGCACGACGGGCGGGCGCGCAACCTCACCGAAGCCATCCTCTGGCATGGCGGGGAAGCGCAACAGGCACGCGACGCCTTCGCCGCGCTTTCGAAGGACGACCGTGCTGCCCTCGTCAAATTCCTTGAGTCTCTTTAAGGGGTCACTCTGATGCGCACAATTCTTGCCGCGGGACTCATTTCGCTCCTGCCCGCCGTGACATTCGCTCAGGAGGCCGACACCGCGCCTGCCGTGACGCTTCCCGAGGCGGAGGTGACGAAAGTGATGACGGCAGCGGTCGACGGCTTCATCCGGCCCGGCTACGACGCCTTCCAGCAGTCGGCCGAGACAATGACCGCCGCCATGAAGACGCTCTGCGAGGCGCCCTCCCCGGCTCATCACGATGCCGCCAAGGCCGCCTTTCGCGATACGGCGGTGAGCTGGGCGCATATCGAAGTGGTGCGCGTCGGCCCGGTGATCGAGCAGAACCGTTTCGAGCGCATCCTCTTCTATCCCGACCGCAAGAGCACCGGGTTGAAGCAGGTGCAGGCCGTGCTTTCCAAATCGGATGAAACGGCGGCCGACCCCGCGACGCTCGCCACCAAGAGCGTCGCCACGCAAGGTTTCGGGGCACTGGAATATCTGCTCTTCGGCACCGGTTCCGAGACGCTTTCGAGCGAAAAGAACGGTTTCCGCTGCCGCTACGGCGCGGCAGTCGCCGGCAATATCGCCAATGTCGCCAGGGAGCTTTCCGGCATCTGGGACGCGCCGGACGGCATCCAGAAGGCGTGGGAACAGCCGGGGCCGGACAATCCGGCCTTCCGCACCGGCGGCGAGGCGGTGACCGCGCTGCTCGGCATTCTCGTGCATGGCGCCGAAACCGTGCGCGACCAGCGTATCGAGACCTTCTACAAGGGCGCGGACAAGGCGAAATTTCCAAGACAGGCGCTGTTCTGGCGTTCGGAAAGCACCTGGCCGAGCGTGAAGGGCAATCTCGAAGGCCTTTCGGCGCTGCTGGAAAAATCCGGCATGGTGGAGCTGCTGCAGGAAAAGGACCGGCCGGTCGTCGCCGAAATACAGTCCACGCTGAAATCGATGATCGAGCTATCCGGCACCATCACGCCCGACCTCGAAAAGGCCGTGTCCGACGAAGCCGAACGAAGGAAGCTCGATACGCTGCTGGCGGACGGCAGGAATGTCATCGCCAGGCTGAACGACGGCTATGGCGGCGCGATCGGCCTCAGCTCCGGCTTCTCCTTCGCGGACGGGGACTGATTTCATGACCTGGCGCGGCGAGGCCATCGACCGGCGCGGTTTTCTGAAGGCAGCGGGGATCGCCTTCACCGCCGCACTTTCGCCGCGCGCGCTGATGGCGCTCGAACGGACCGATGCGGTCTATGCCTCGGGGTTTCGCGCGCCGGACGGCTCGTTCGGCATCGCCACCGTCTCGGAACGCGGCGAGATCATCGATCGCGTGGCGCTGCCCGCCCGCGCCCACGGCATGGCCTACAGCGCCGCGACCGGCCGCGCCGTCGCCTTCGCCCGCCGTCCCGGCACCTTCGCCATGGTCTTCGATCCGTCTCGACAGGCCAAGCCCGTGATGCTCACTTCCCCGGAAGGCCGGCATTTCTACGGCCACGGGCATTTCTCGCCGGACGGCACCCTGCTCTATGCCAGCGAGAACGATTTCGACGGCAATCGCGGCATGATCGGCATCTACGACGCGCGCGACGAATTCCGCCGCATCGGCGAGTTCGACGCCCATGGCATCGGCACGCATGACATGACCGTTTCCGACGACGGCCGCTTCCTCGTCATCGCCAATGGCGGCATCGAGACTCATCCGGATTTCGGCCGTACCAAGCTCAATCTCGACCGTATGGACCCGTCGCTGGTGCTGCTCGACGCGAAGACCGGCGCGCTCATCCAGCGGCACGGCCTGCCCGCCGCACTCCGCCAGCTTTCGACCCGACATCTGGATATCGGCGAGGATGGCCGGATGTGGTTCGCCTGCCAGTGGGAAGGGCCGCGCAACGTCCTGCCGCCGCTTGCCGGCTGGTTCGGGCATGGCGAGGACCTTTCCTTCGTCTCGCTGCCGGAGGAGACAACGATCCGGCTCGGCAACTATGTGGGCGCTATCGCCGTCAACCGCCGCGAAGGGCTCGTTGGCCTCACCTCCCCCATCGGCGGCGCGGCCGTGATCCTCGATGCGAAGACCGGCGCGGTGCTCAAGGAAGAAAAAGTCCGCGATGCCGCCGGGGTCGCGCCCGCGGCGCACGGCATCGCAGTCTCCTCCTACGACGGGGAGTTCAACGACACCCATAGCCAAGTGGCGTGGGACCAGCATATCGTCCGCATAGATTCTTAGCTCTCTCCCAAAACCCGCCGCGGCGGCTTGCCGAACACATTTCCCCATGCCAATTTCGCATCTGCGAAAGGAATGGGAAAATGAACGGGAGAGACACAGGCGATTTCCGCGAGCGGGTGCGCCGGAGCTTTGACAAGCAGGGCGCGATGGCGATGCTCGGCGCAGAGCTGACGCGCGTCGAACCGGCCTTGGTGGAGATCGAGCTGCCCTTCGATCAGAAACTCACCCAGCAGCACGGTTTTCTGCACGCCGGCGTCATCTCCGCCGCGCTCGATTCCGCCTGCGGCTATGCCGCCTATACGGTCATCGATCCGGAAGCCTCGATCCTCACCATCGAATTCAAGGTGAACCTGATGTCGCCCGGCCGCGGCGAACGCTTCCTCTTCCGCGGCGAGATCACCAAGCCGGGCTCCACCATCATCGTCGCAGACGGCCGCGCCTATGCGATCGGCGACGGCCCCGCCAAGCTCATCGCCTCCATGACCGGCACGATGATGGTGATCCGCGGCAGACAGGACGTGACCGGATGACCGTTTCGCTCCCCCGAGGGTTGCCGATGGGCGAGCCGACCCATGCCGGCGGCAAATCCGTTCTCTTCGTCATGGCGGTGGACGCAGAATACGGTCCGGCACTCAAATCCCGCATCAAGCCGCTGATGACCGGCGTCGGTCCGGTCGAGGCCGCCGTGGTGCTCTCCCATGCGCTGACGAAGCTGGAGGCGGCCGGGGAACTGCCCGACCTCGTCGTCTCGCTCGGGTCGGCCGGTTCCCGCAGTCTCGAACAGACGGAAATCTACCAGGTCTCCTCCGTCGCCTATCGCGACATGGACGCCTCACCGCTCGGGTTCGAAAAAGGCCGGACGCCCTTTCTCGACCATCCGGCAATCATGCCGCTTGCGCTTCGCATTCCCGGCATTCCGGCAGCCTCGCTCTCCACCGGCGGCAATATCGTCTCCGGCGCGGCCTACGATCTCGTCGAAGCCGACATGGTCGACATGGAGACCTTCGCGGTCATGCGCTGCTGCCAGCTTTTCGATATT
This sequence comes from Neorhizobium descurainiae, assembly GCF_051400715.1. Classification (NCBI taxonomy): domain Bacteria; kingdom Pseudomonadati; phylum Pseudomonadota; class Alphaproteobacteria; order Hyphomicrobiales; family Rhizobiaceae; genus Neorhizobium; species Neorhizobium descurainiae. The sequence goes on along the minus strand of NZ_JBLFFK010000017.1, from coordinate 11,005 downwards.
CCGCTCGTCGGCCTGCGCGGCATTTCCGACGGCAAGGAGGAGCTGAAGCATGTCAACGACTGGACCGAATACCTGCATGTGATCGACGAAAAACTGGCGGGAGCGGTCGACAGCCTCACGAAGGCCCTGAAAAGCGGCGAATTGGCGCTCTGACGCAGTTGCACAAAATGCAACTTTTCTTTAAAGGCTCGCCATGACCCAGATAGCTCATCCCGACAGCATCCTCATCATCGATTTCGGCAGCCAGGTGACGCAGCTCATTGCGCGTCGCATCCGCGAATCCGGCGTCTACTGCGAAATCCACCCGTTCCAGAACGCCGCCGCCGCGTTCGAGAAACTCCAGCCGAAGGGCGTGATCTTCTCCGGCGGTCCGGCCTCGGTCACCGACGCAGGCAGCCCCCGCGCGCCGCAGGTCGTGTTCGAGCACGGTGTGCCGATCCTCGGCATCTGCTACGGCCAGCAGACGATGGCGACGCAACTCGGCGGCGTGGTCGAGGGAGGCCATGCAGCAGAATTCGGCCGTGCCGACGTGGAGATCAAGAAGCCGAGCCCGCTGTTCGACGGTTTCTGGGACGTGGGAGGGCGCTACCCCGTGTGGATGAGCCACGGCGACCGCGTCACGCAGCTTCCCGACGGTTTCGAGGTCATCGCAACATCGGAAAACGCGCCCTTCGCGATCGCTGCCGACGAGAGCCGACACTACTATTCCACGATGTTCCACCCGGAAGTGGTGCACACGCCGGATGGGGCCAAGCTGCTCTCCAACTTCGTGCACAAAATCGTCGGGCTGAAATCCGACTGGACCATGTCCGCCTACCGCGCCGAGATGATCCGCAAGATCCGCGAACAGGTGGGTGACGGCCGGGTGCTCTGCGCGCTTTCCGGCGGCGTCGATTCGTCCGTCGCGGCTGTCCTCATCCATGAGGCGATCGGCGACCAGCTCACCTGCGTTTTCGTGGATCATGGCCTGATGCGCCTCAACGAGGCCGAGGAAGTGGTCAAGATGTTCCGCGACCACTACAACCTGCCGCTGGTCCATGTGGATGCCTCCGACCTGTTCCTCACCGAGCTCGCCGGCGTTTCCGATCCGGAAGTGAAGCGCAAGACGATCGGCCGCCTGTTCATCGAGGTCTTCGAGGCGGAGGCCAAGAAGATCGCCGAGGACGGCAAGGGGGCACCCGCCTTCCTCGCCCAGGGCACGCTCTATCCGGACGTCATCGAAAGCGTCTCCTTCTCCGGCGGACCTTCGGTGACCATCAAGAGCCACCACAATGTCGGCGGCCTGCCCGAGCGGATGAACATGAAGCTCGTCGAACCGCTGCGCGAGCTCTTCAAGGACGAGGTGCGCGCGCTCGGCCGGGAGCTCGGCCTGCCCGAGCAGTTCATCGGACGCCACCCCTTCCCGGGTCCGGGCCTTGCCATCCGCTGCCCCGGCGGCGTGACGCGCGAAAAGCTCGACATCCTGCGCAAGGCGGATGCGATCTATCTCGAAGAAATCCGCAAGGCCGGCCTCTACGACACGATCTGGCAGGCATTCGCCGTGCTGCTGCCGGTGCAGACGGTCGGCGTCATGGGTGACTACCGCACCTACGACTTCGTCTGCGCGCTGCGCGCCGTGACCTCAGTGGATGGCATGACGGCGGATTTTTATCCCTACGACATGAACTTCCTCGGCCGCACGGCGACCCGCATCATCAACGAGGTGCGCGGCATCAACCGCGTCGTCTACGACGTGACCAGCAAGCCGCCGGGCACGATCGAGTGGGAATGATTTTGGCCCATCCGGGCGTATCCGCGTCGCGAGACCGTCTACCTCGGGAAGTATGGACGCGATGGCATCTCGCTGGCGCGCTCGCGAACTCTGCATCGACGCAAGAAGGGCCGTCAGCGAAAGACGCTTACCCGCGATCGAGAAGCAGCGTGAGAAGCGGCGGTTGAAGGAAGCGAAGAGCTTCGGGGAATTCGGAGAGAAGTGGCTCGTCAATGCGCCGATGGCTGACAGCACACGCGCGATGAGATGCTCGATCTTTGAGCGAGAGCTTATGCCGGTTTTGACGGAACAGATTGCTGACTGAGATCACCCCGATGATCTGCGGGATCACCGACCCTAGCTTGCCTACTCTGGTCAGCAAGACGTCCGACGGGGATTTGCCGCTGACTGGGTTTGACGTGACGTTCAACACCACCGTTCAGGCTGCGGCCCCGCCTTCGCGCGCGTCATAACTGCGCTGGCAGTGCTGAATCACATCGATGTTCTCGACCGTCCAATCGAACAGGATCGAGAAGGGTCCTTGTAACGACTGGCCAAGTGGCGTCAGCGCATATTCGACGCCGAGCACGCGTCCATCCAGAACCCTGCGCGTCACCATGCCGTTGCGCTCCAGCTTGCGCAGCGTCTGGGTCAGCACGCGTTGGGTGACGCCACCGAGGCGACGCTTGATGGCGTTGAAGCGGCGGGGCTCGCTGAGCACCGCCAGCACCATCATCGACCACTTGTCCGCGATCTGATCGAGGATCACGCGGCTCGGGCAATCGGCACGGTAGACCGGATCATTTTCACTTATCGGCTCATCCATCGGTATCCTCCGGCATCCCTGGGATGCTTCAGGTGCATAATTGACGCTAGGTATCTGATGAATACTTTTAAGATCAATGGCGCGAAACACCAGTGCCAGAGTTTCCCGAAGAGCAGAGATTTACATATGACAGAGACAGATTTCGGAAGGCTTCGGATCTCCAAAACCGATGGGGTTGCGACGATCACCATCGACAATCCGCCGGTAAACGTCCTCGATGTAGGCCTGATGAGCGAGATCCGCCGCTTTCTCCTTTCCGTTCGCGATGACCCGGACACGCGCGTCCTCGTTTTCCAGAGCGCGGACCCGGAGTTCTTCATAGCCCATGTCGACATGACATTGATCGACGAACCGCATGCCTTCGACGATTTTGTTCGCGAGGCTCCGGCAGGCCTCAATCCGTTCCAGGCGTTCGGCGAACTTCTGCGCGAACAGCCGCAGGTGACGATCGTCAAGCTCGCCGGGCTGGCGCGCGGCGGCGGTGCAGAGTTCGTCGCCGCGGCTGACATGGCGTTCGCCGCCGAAGGACGGGCGGGGCTTGCCCAATGCGAGGCGCTGATGGGCATCACGCCCGGAGGCGGTGCCACCCAGTATCTGTCCAGCCGGATGACGCGCGGACGCGCGCTTGAATTGATCCTTGGCGCCGATCTCGTCGATGCGACGACAGCGGAACGCTATGGTTGGATCAACCGGGCGCTGCCGGCCTCCGAGCTTGATGGCTTCGTTGACCGGCTGGCGCGCAACATCGCCGCCTTGCCCGAAGGCGTCATCGCCGCTGCCAAGAAGGCTGTGCCGCCAACTGATCTTCGGGATGGATTTCGCCGTGAGCACGACGCCTGGGCGGGTCTTTTCGAACGCCCGGTTGCCGAAAAGCTTATCCGAGGCGGGCTCAGGGCCGGCGCGCAGACCAGGGACGGTGAGCGAAACCTGGAAGGCCTGCTCCGGGCATTGGAAGCGTGAGTTCGCGACTGAAGCAAGACGACGAAGGCGCTGTGCGGCATATATCGCTTCGGCGGTCGTCGATGAGCCCGGTGCACAGATGATGATCAAGCGGTCGCCGGGTCTTCAGTGTTTCCGCCTCGCAAGACAGTCGGACGGGATGGACCGGCACAAGGTCATGGCGACCCTACATCTAGAATCCGCGTTCCGGCTCTTGGCTGCGGGTCTGCTGGCAGAACAACGCTGAGTATGGCCACTTCGCGCTTAGCAGCCGAGGATCCTATCGGCCGCGTTCCTCATTCTGCGACATAGATGAGCACGTCTCCGCACTATCGTATCATGATATGCGGTGGCACCTGTACCAGCATGGCGCTTCATGGCCCATCGTTTCGACAAAACTCCCGCGATCTCCTTCGCGCACGAAAGGAATAGCGATGAAAGCAGCTGTATACGACCACAACGGGCCACCAGAAGTATTTCGCTATACCGACGTGCATGATCCGAAGATCAGTTCTGGAGACGTCCTGATCCGCGTGGAGGCCATTTCCATTGAGGGCGGCGACGTGATCAACCGTCGCAGTTCGCTACCAGAACATCCCGCATATGTTGTCGGCTATGCCGCAACGGGCACCGTGGTGGCGATCGGCGACGACGTCCCGGATCGCCAGATCGGCGATAGGGTTACATCTTGGGGGCTTAGCGGATCCCACGCGCAATTCCGTGCGGTACCGACGTATCAGACCTGGTTGCTACCCTCAGGCGTGGACGCTGCCCAGGCCGCCACTATCCCGATTGGCTTCGGAACGGCACATCATTGCCTCTTTGCACGCGGTCGGCTGTCAAGTGGAAGTACCGTCTTGATTCAAGGTGCTGCAGGGGGTGTTGGGATCGCGGCGGTGCAGCTTGCGCGCCAGGCCGGCGCGACTGTGATTGCCGTCGCAAGCGGCGGGGATCGTGCGAAGAGACTCACCAATCTCGGCGCATCGAGCGTCATCGATCATAACACCGATGCCGTCGTGGATGCGGTCCGTGACCTCACCGACGGTCGGGGCGTCGATCTCGTCATCGATCCGGTGGGCTCCACCTTGGGGACCTCTCTCGCGGCGCTCTGCGATGAAGGAACCCTGGTGTCAGTGGGCAACGCTGGCGGCGTGCCGTTGACCATGGATCTCTGGCAGGCGGTACAGCGCAATCAGTCGATCCTCGGGGTGTTCATGGGAACCGTGCTGTCACGGCCGGCGGTGCGCCAAACGATCGACGCCATGCTAGCCGATCTCTCGCAAGGGAGGCTCACCGTGCCGATCGACCGCCAGTTCCCCCTTGCTCAGGCCGCAGCTGCTCATCGTTATGTCGAGGACAACAAGATACTCGGCCGGGTACTTCTAATCCCCTGACCGCTGCGAACCCGACCGAAGATGCATCGATCTTCGAACGCGTACCGTGGATCACAAACGACTCGCTGCGACGCGGCGGCGCGTTAGAGTCAGGACCCATTGATGCGAGGGGCGCGATCTGATTCAGGCTCTACGAGGAGACTGGGGTTGGCGAACAACTTGAAGTCGCCTTGCTGGGCCCGAACCGCCGCCAGATGCTCGCGCCGACCGCCATCACGAAGATCGATGCTGACCTGCGGGTGCCGCTCCGCATAGGCTTGAACGAGTTGGCGCAGGAACCCGCCCGCCAGCGACGTGAGAATGCCGATGCGCACCAAACCGGATTCCACCCGCCGCGCTGCATGAGCAGAGCGCCTGGCCGCTTCGAGCTGTTCGAGCGCGGCGAGGCCTCGGTCAGGAAGCGTCGCCCCGCCGGTGTCAGCCGCACACTGTGGCGCGTCCGCTCGAATAGCGACACGCCGAGATGATCCTCGAGCTGCTTGAGGGCCTATAAGCAGGTCCTTTCGGGGTAGTCGGTGGGGCCACCGAAGGCGCTTGTTTGTCAGGGCTGCCTTCGGTGGCCCTGGAGATCGCAGCGGATGGGGGTGTCCGGCGACCTCCTTCGGATCTTCGGGAACGGGCGGCGCTTCCCTGATCCGATCTCAGGTCGTGGCGGCCGGAGGAGCAAGCAGCGGCGGCTTTGGCGGCGCTTCGCGGACGCGTTGCATCCAGGCCGGATATTCCGGTGCGATCCCGCTGACGGCGTTCAGTCTGGCAAGATCATCGGTAGTGAGCACGACATCTGCTGCACCCGCGCTGTCGTCGAACTGCTCGATGCGTTTCGCACCAATGATCACACTCGTGACGTGGGGCTGGTGCAGCAGCCAGGCGAGCGCGATCCGCGCGGCGCTGACGCCTTTGTCAGATGCGATAGCCTCCATGGCGTCGATCACCTGATGGGCGCGGTCCATGGCGACAGGCGGGAAGTCGAAGGTCGTGCGCCGGCTACCTTCCTCGGCTTGCTTGTCGCGGCCGAACTTGCCGCTGAGCAGTCCGCCGGCCAGCGGGCTCCACACCAGCAGGCCGAGCTTCTCAGCCTTGATGAGCGGCACGATTTCGCGTTCGAGGTCCCGGCCGGCGAGCGTGTAGTAGTTCTGCGTCGTGGCGATCTTGGCGAGGTTCAGGCGTTCGCTGTGGCCGAGCGCGCGAGCCATCTGCCAGGCCGACCAGTTCGAGACGCCGACATAGCGGACGAGGCCCTGCCGTACGAGCGTATCAAGCGCGGCGAGGCTCTCCTCGATCGGCGTCACGGTGTCGATGTTGTGGAGCTGGTAGAGATCGATATGGTCGACCTGGAGGCGCTTGAGGCTCGCCTTGACGCCGTCGAGAATGTGGCCTCGCGAATTGCCGTGGTCGTTTGGGCCCGGGCCGACGGGGCCGCACACCTTCGTGGCGATCACCACGTCCTCGCGCCGGACGCCGAGGTTTTTCAACGAGTGGCCGACCATCTCCTCCGACACGCCCTCCGAGTAGATATCGGCGGTATCGATGAAGTTGATGCCGTGCTCGAGGGCGCGGGCAATGAGCGCCTGCGCGTCCTCCTGCTGAACATTGCCCATATTCGCCCAGATGCCCTTGCCGCCGAACGTCATGGTTCCAAGGCAAAGCTCGGAGACGAAGAGACCGGTATTACCGAGTGGCTTGTATTTCATGAAACTTTCCTTTCTAGGGATCTCGGAGTGATCGAGATGCTCCTCCTCCCGCTGGGTGTGGCCCTCGCCTCGGGGCCGTGGTCGTCGACGGTGATGCTGGCGGGTCGCTCCGGCGTCTTGGCGGCGTCGGCAAGCCGGCTGTCCTCCATCAGCCGAGACCGCCGTTCGCGAATACATTCTGACCGTCGATCCAGGCGCCCTCCTGCGAGCAGAGAAGAGCGATGACGCCGGCGATGTCTTCCGGCAGGCCCAGGCGGCCGAGCGGCGTCTGCTCGGGAATTCCCCGAAGCGCTGCTTCTCCGTGTTGACGCAGGAGCTGCGTGTCGACGGCGCCGGGCGCTATGGAATTGACGGAGATGTTCCGGCCAGCCAATTCCTTGGCGAGGACGCTGGAAAAGAGCACCTGAGCGCTTTTCGTGGCTGCATATGCGCCCGTCGCCGGCGGCGGCGTCTTGATGATACTCGAAGCCAGGCTGATGATCCGGCCGCCGTCACGCGTACGCTGCGCCGCTTCGCGCAGCACGTTGAAGCTGCCCTTCACATTGGTGGCCATCATTCGATCGAACGCGGCGTCGGTCATTTGGGCGAAGGGGCCAACATTCATGATCCCCGCGTTGTTCACCACCACATCGACCCCGCCGAAGGCCTCTTCATTGGCGTCGAAGAGCGCCTTGACCGCTGCGGGATCAGCGACGTCCCCTTGGCGAACGATGGCGCGACCACCAGCCGCCTCGATGTCGGCCACGACCCGGGCGGCAAGATCGCGGTTGGTGAGGTAGTTCACCGTCACGGCATAGCCGTCGCGCGCCAGACGCTTGACGGTGGCGGCGCCGATGCCCCGCGACGAGCCGGTGACGACGGCGGCCCGGCCGGCACCCGGCAGAGCACCGGAGCCGCCCGTGGACGTTTGGGCCGAAGCCGCGCCTCCCAGGGCGAGAGCCGCGGGGGCGGCGGCAGCGAGGGTCATGAAGGTGCGGCGGGAGCTATCAGTATCGGACATTTCGATGGTCTCCTTTCTTGAGACTGGTCAATTGCTTGGGTAGGCGTGGCGGTGCCCGCCGGGCGGTGCGCCACGACCTGGTAGGCGGATCGGCGCGGAGACAGCGTCAGCGGCCGCGAAGCAGGATGGCGATGCGCCGGTTTGCGATCAGCATCGCGATGCCGGTGAGGACGCTCGCCACCGGGACGATCAGCAGCCCCAACCCAAGCCCATTGGGCACTTGCGCAGCCGTTGCCGCGTCGCTGACCATACCGACGATGAGAGGCCCGAGTGCCGGCCCAAGAAGACCGGAGCCGATCATCACGAGGCTGGACGCCTGTGCCTGCTTGCCCTCGCCGGCGACGAGATGCGCTGCGCCGAAGGCCCATGGCATCATGAACGAGAAGGACAGCATCCCTGGTACGAGGAGGGCTATGGACATCCAGCCCGCGGGCGCGAACAAGGCCGCGCTCGTGGTCGCACTGGCGATCAGGAAGAGAATGGCTGGCGGTCCGAGCACGCTTCCGGTGCCTGAGCTCACCGAGCGGTCGAACCAGCGCCCGCCAAGCAGCGCGCCGATGATGCCCATCAGGCCCTGCAAGAGACCAAAGGCCAGTCCGACCTCGCTCGCGCTATAGCCGTGCGTGCGGATGAGGAACGGCGCGGAGAAGGCGTAGAAGGGCGATGCGGCGAAGCCGACGAAGATCGCACCGATGAACAGCCAGCGGAACGCCGGGCTCGCCAGCAACCGCCGGCTGGATTCCACGAAAGGTTCGCTGTTGGCGGCCGAACGTTCGAGCGTTGGGGTCGGACCCGGGACAATGAACGCCAACAGGGCGATCAGGCCGCCGATGGCTCCGGCGCCAATCATCGCGGTGCGCCATCCCAGCGTGTCGCCGATTGCGCCGCCGGCGGCGAAGCCGACCATGGTGCCGAGCGGGATTCCCATGGCGAAGAGGCCGATGGCCAGGCCGCGGCGCTCCGGCCGGATCTTGCGAGCGATCAGCGCGTGGCCGGCAGGCACCGCGCCAGCCTCTCCGAACGCGACGCCGAACCGCGTGAAAGCCAGCAGCAGAAAGCTTGCTGCGAAGCCGCCGAACGTCGTCATGACGCTCCAGAGCAGAATGCACGAAACCAGGACCAGGCGAGGCGATCCGCGATCGGACGCACGGGCGAGCGGCAGCGACAGCAGCGAATAGCAGACCGCGAAGGCGAGCCCCGTCAGCAGGCCCATCTGGGTATCGCTGAGCCCAAGGTCGGCTTTAATCGTCTCGGCGAGAATGAACGGAAGTATTCTATCGATCTGGGAAAACGCATTGATCAGAATAAGCGTGACAAAGATCGCCGCAACGCGCCAACCACGTACATATTCATTTCCGGTATCTTCGGTGAGGAGCGGTGGGGCTCTTTGTATATTTATTGACTGCGCGGCAGTTTCTGTCATATGTGGCACACTCCTCGCTTGGGTCGCGCCTTCAAGCTAGATAGAGTGTCCAATGATCAGAATGCCCGAAGCCTCAAAAAACTTGCCCAATCCTGCAAACGACGATATCGTGCCGGTTGAGGTCCACGTGTGGCGTTGGCCCCGTAACCCACCGGAGGTCCGCGTGCCGTCGTCGCTATTCGGGGCGATCACCGCCTATGTCGACGCCCAGGGCGGTGGCCAGGGCCTGTTTCCAAGGCAATGACCTCGATGACGCCGCTGCAGTTCCAAAAGCAGTTGCGCCTTCTCGAGGCACGACGCCTCATGGTGACAGAGGATGCAAACGTCACCGAGGCCGCCTATCAGGTCGGCTATGAAAGCGCGTCGCAGTTCAGCCGCGAGTATTCCCGGATGTTTGGCGCTGCTCCGAAGCGGGACGTCATGAACCAGCAGCGCCTGTACAGCGAATATGTCAGCCGCAGGGTGCAAAGCGCGTAGCAGCTTCATCGTGTGATGAGAGGGCCGCGCTTGGCGGTTCTGCCCGGAGCGGCTCTCTCGGTGTGCAACGCGTATCACATCAGCTTTTCCTGCACGGCCTGATAGACGGTCCGCACTACGGGCTGGAAGCCAAGACTGCGGGCAAGTGAGACATCCATGTGCAGGCGCCAGGGATTGTCGAGGGGCGCAGAGGACGGTTCCATCGTGCCCCCAACCAGTCCGACAAGCTCGTAGATCGAAGTCGGGGCCTCATCGGCGATGTTGACGATGCGCCCATCCATCGCGCCGGTCAGGGCCAAGCTCATGGCGGTGGCAATGTCGCGATGATGAACCAAGCTCATCCGCTGGGCGGGATGCATTTTGAAGTTGGCGACCAGTCGGGGCAACTCTTCCAGATGCCCGTCCTTGTCGCCATAGACGAAGCCGAACCGCTGGATCGACCAGTTCAGCCCGCATTCGCGCAGCGCCTTCTCTGCGGCGAGCTTGCTGGCCGGATAGGCCTGTTGAGGATCGGCGGCATCGTCCTCGCGGCCTGGGTGCGGGCTGTCAGCGTTATAGACATTGGACGTGCTTGCCAGGATGAAACGCGCCTCGGGCGCACGCGCCTTCGCCGCGGCGATGAGGTTGCGCGTGCCTTCGAGGTTGCTTCTCCAGATCAGGACGGTGTCGGGCGTTCGAAAAACCGCGGCGAGATGGATAATCGCTGATACGCCCTCCACCGCTCGCATGAGAGAAGCAGGATCGAGAAGGTCCGCCTCCACCGCGCTCACGCCGGCGGGCGCTTCTTTCCCGCCACGCATGAGAGCGCGGCAATGCACCCCCGCCTCGACAAGGCGGGGGAGAAGGCGGGCTCCGACGAGCCCGGTTGCACCGGTCACCAAGACTGTCATGGATATGTTCCTTTTTCGAGAAGGTGTTCGAGCCGCTCTGTCGCGGTCTGGAGAACCTTGACCGTGGCCGCGATTTCGGCGGCGTCGATGCCGTCGAACGCGACTGAGCGAATGAAGCTGAGATCGGGCAACTCGCCCCACAGCTTCGCGCCAGCCGCCGTCATGCGGAGAAGCTTCTGCCGCTGGTCAACCCGGTCGGGTTCTTGCTCCACGAGACCCTTGCGCACGAGGGTTGCGACAATCCCGGTCATTGTCGCTCGCTCGATTTCGAGCAAGCGCGCAAGATCGCGCTGCATGGTCGGCCCGGCAGTCGCGAGCTGGTAGAGCACGTACCACTGCACGGAGCCGAGATCGTAAGGGCGCAGCACAGAATCCATGACCGCCCGACCGGCGAAGTAGCACCGCTTCGCCCAGGCTCCCACCAGATCACGGCCCGACCTTTCCCGTTCATCGTTCAACGAAGCACACCCTTAGATTCGCTAGTTACCTAGCAAATATGTAAGGTGCCAAACAAATGTCAAGAGACGTGCCTGGCCCTCGCTCGAAGCTGGAGGATTGGGCAAGTTTTTTGAGGCTTCCGGCATGGAATATTTGCGCGCTGTAAGCATGTTGGAA
>NZ_JBLFFK010000016.1:0-144494 GCF_051400715.1 Neorhizobium descurainiae | reverse complement strand
AAAAACCGCCGAACGGGGCGCTGAGAGGTGTCACATACTAAACTAACCTAAGAGGCAGCTTTCAGCGCCCCGTCCGAAACGAAAATTCCAAAGATCACCAAGGGTGGACTCCGTCCCGAGGTTGAACCCGGGGCTGTTGTTATTTCTGGACAAAGCCCGACCCGTCGCCTAACCAATTTCCGCAGTATCATGAGGAGAATGGTGATGGCAGTCAGGGACGTGAAGGCGGGCCCTCGCAACGAAGAGGGCATCAGGACGGTTCTCGGCATCCTGAAACAGTCCTTCGGCGAGCGTTTCCAGGCCGGCCTGTCCTTTCGCGAGCAGCACGCGCATACGACCACCTATCTGCCGGCCCAGCTTCCGGACGGGGTCGTCTTCGCCGAAAGTGCCGATGACGTGAAGACGGTGGTGAAGGCCTGCGCCGCCCATCGCGTGCCGGTCATTCCCTTCGGGACCGGATCCTCGCTGGAAGGCCAGGTCAACGCGCCTTCAGGGGGAATCTCCATCGATTTCAGCCGGATGAACAAGGTGCTTCGCATCAGCCCCGCCGATCTTGACGTTACGGTAGAGCCGGGCATCACCCGCGAGGAACTCAACCGGGAACTGCGCGACACCGGCCTGTTCTTCCCGATCGATCCGGGCGCCAACGCCTCGATCGGCGGCATGACGGCGACGCGCGCTTCCGGCACCAACGCGGTGCGTTACGGCACGATGAAGGACAATGTTCTGTCGCTCACCGTCGTCACCGCCGACGGCGAGGAGATCCGCACCGCGCGGCGCGCCAAGAAGTCGTCGGCCGGCTACGATCTCACCCGGCTCTTCGTCGGCTCGGAAGGCACGCTCGGCGTCATCACCTCGATCACGCTGCGCCTCCAGGGCATCCCGGAAAAGATCGGCGGCGGGGTCTGCGCCTTTCCGACGATCAAGGCCGCCTGCGATGCCGTCATCATGACCATCCAGATGGGCATTCCCGTCGCCCGCATCGAGCTCCTCGACGACGTGCAGATGCGGGCCTGCAATGCCTATTCGAAACTCTCCTATCCGGAAAAGCCGACGCTCTTCCTCGAATTCCACGGCACGGAGGAGACGGTGGCGCTGCAATCGGCGCAGTTTGCCGAGATCGCGGCCGAATGCGGCGGCGACGAATTCCTCTGGACCGCCAATGCGGAGGAGCGCGCGAAGCTCTGGAACGCGCGGCACAATGCCTATTGGGCGAGCCGAGCGCTGGCGCCGGAGCTCGACGGGCTCTCGACCGACGTCTGCGTGCCGATCTCAAGGCTTGCCGAATGCGTCGCCGAGACGCAGGCCGATATCGTCGGCGAAGGGCTGCTTGCGCCGATCGTCGGACACGCCGGCGACGGCAATTTCCACGTGCTGGTGCTTTTCGACGGCAAGGATCCGGATTCGGTCGGCAAGGTCGAGGCCTTCATCGGGCGTCTCAACCGGCGGGCGCTTGCCATGGACGGCACCTGCACCGGCGAACACGGCATAGGGCAGGGGAAGATGGCCTTTCTCGAAGAGGAGCTGGGCGGCGCCGTCGATCTGATGCGCGCCGTCAAGAGGAGCCTCGATCCCGACGGTATCTTCAATCCGGGCAAGATCTTCCGTAGCGCCGAATAAGATACTCCCTGAAGCTTGACTTGCCTCGGGACGCGATGGAACTAGTCTGTTAGCAGTATCCAAGGAGACGGAAACGGTGCTTGGACGCATCCTGTTGGCATTGGGCGGATTGGTGGTGGTGGCGCTGTTCACGGCGCTGCTCGCGCCGTTCTTCGTCGACTGGTCCAGTTTCCGCGTCGGGTTCGAGGAACAGGCAAGCCGCATCCTCGGCAAGAAAGTTTCCGTCCACGGTGCTGTCGATGCGCGTATACTGCCGTTTCCCTCCGTCACGCTCCATGACGTGAGGGTCGGTACGGATACCGACGGCCAGCCGCTGGTGCAGGTGGCGCGCTTTTCCATGGATATGGAGCTTGCGCCTTTCCTGTCCGGCGAGGCCCGTATCTTCGACATGCGCATCGAGGAGCCGAAGGCGCGCATCCGGCTGCTGCAGGACGGCACGCTCGACTGGATGCGCGGCAGCAGGGCGGCGATCCCCGCACGCACCGTCGTCATCGAAGACATCCACGTCAGCGGCGGCGAGATCGACCTGATCGACGAACAATCCGGCCAGTCGCGGCAGATCACCGGCCTTTCGGCCGATTTTTCCGCCGCGTCGCTGCGCGGTCCCTGGCGGGGCGAGGGCAATGCGGCGCTCGACGGCCACGAGGCGAGGTTCAGCCTCGCGAGCGGCACGGCCGATAGCGATGCCAGGCGCATGCCTTTGCGGCTGAGGCTCTGGCCGGATGCGCAGCCGGTCGAACTCAACCTCGACGGCGAGCTGACGCTCGCCGACAACAAGCCGGCCTATAACGGCAATTTCTCCCTCGCTGTCCTGCAGGAGGAGGACGAGACCGAGCCCGTCACGCCGCCGCCTCCGGGACCGCGGATGAAGGGCGGCTTCGAACTCACCAACGAACGCATCCGCATCCCGGAATACCGGCTGGAGATCGGCGAGACCGACAATCCCTATGTCGTGACCGGCGAGGCGACGCTGGATACCGGCGAGAAGCCGGAATTCCTGCTGACGGCCGACGGCCAGCAGATCGACGTGAACCGGATCGGCGAAGGCGTCCAGGCGAAGACAGGCCGCGATCCCGTCGTGTCGGCACAACGCCGCATCAACAATTTCATTCAGATGGCGGCATCGATCCCGATCCCGCAGGTGCCGGGCCGCGCCAGCCTGAAACTGCCGGCGATCGTCGTGAACGACACGACCATACGCGACATCCGGCTCGATGTCCGCCCCGCCGGGCGCGGCTGGACGGTCGACAACGTGGTGGCGACTTTGCCGGGCCGCACCCAGCTCGAAGCCAAGGGCAGCCTCGTGCTGCGCGATCGGATCTCCTTCGTCGGCGATATGCTGGTCGCTTCCAACCAGCCGTCCGGCCTGGCGGACTGGCTGTCGGGAAGCGTCGCGCCCGAAATCCGCCAGCTTCGCTCCGCCGGCTTTTCGGCCAAGGTCGACCTGACGCCGGAGCTGCAGCGCTTCGAAAGTCTCGAACTGGCGATCGGGCCGGCGACGCTGAAGGGCAGGCTGGAGCGCCAGTCGCAGCAGGGCCACGTGCCGGACCTTTCGGTGAGCCTTGTCGGCAACGAGATCGATATCGACGCCATGCGGGCTCTGGCTTCGCTGTTCACGGGAGACGATGCGGGGCAGGACGTGCTCGATCACCGGGTTGCGGCGACGCTGAAGGCCGACCGGTTCACGGCTTTCGGCGTGGGAGCCGACGATGTCGATACCGCCTTCACCATGGCCGGCGGCGTGCTCTCGCTGGAGCGGCTGGCGATCGGCAATCTGGAGGGGGCGACGATCGCCGCAAAGGGCAGGGTGGAAGGCTCGCTGCTCTCCTATGCCGGCACCGGAACCTTGAGCTTCCGGTCCACCGATCCGGCGGCATTCCTTGCCATGCTGCGCGACCGGCTGCCGCCCCATCCGGTGCTGCGGCGGCTTGCCGGCAACGCGGCCTGGTTTGCGAATACCGACCTTTCCGCCGACCTCACGGTCGATGGAGACACCGGCGGGGTGGAGATCGCGCTCAAGGGCAAATCGAATAACAGCACGGTGGACGGCGACCTCAAGCTTCCCGGCCTGCTCGACCTGACGGGCGGCACCGGCATGACGCTCGACGCATCGCTTGAGAATCCCGAGGCACGGGTTCTCCTCGGCCAGGCGGGGTTCGATCCGCTGCCATTCGACGGAGACGGGGCGGGACGGCTTCAGCTCAGTATCGAGCAGGGTTCCGAAGGGTCGGCGAAAGCCGAGCTCTCGTTTGCGACCGACAGGACCTCCTTCGATGCGAACGGCGACGTGAACATCCGGAACGAAGGGTTCGGCGAGGGCAGCGGCCACGTGACGCTGAAAAGTGCCGATCTGGAGCCCTATCTGCTGATGAACGGCATCGGCCTGCCGCAGTTCGGAACCGGCCTGCCGGTGACGCTCGACGCGGACGTCGGCATGACACAGGACGCGGTCAGGATCGCGGGCCTTGACGGCGCCGTTGCGGACAACGATTTCGGCGGCGAGATCGCCATCGACCGGAAGGCGCCGGGCCTGCCGGCCTCCGGTTCGCTCACGGTCGATGCGCTCGACCTCGCCTGGCTTGGCGAGGCGGTTTTCGGCTCCGTCAGCGATCCTGATACCGGCGCTTTTTCCTCAAAACCGTTCGGCTCCCCGATCTTCGGCGACACGGATGTCGCTCTCGACGTCCACGCGGGCCTCTTCCGCACCGGCGTGGTCGGGGACGTCAAGGATTTTTCCGCCCGGATCACCCATCGCAGCGGCGGCATCACCATCGAGAATGCCGGAGGCAATTGGCAGGGCGGAAGGCTGACCGGCCGCGTCATGATGTCGAACGGCGACGGCAGCGGGCTTCTGCAGACGCGGCTCTCGGCGGAGAATGCCGATCTCGCGCCGCTTGTCTGGGAGGCGCAAGGCAAGCCGGTCGCCGGCGGAAAGCTGGATTTCGATCTCTCCGCCGAATCGACCGGCCGGAATCTTGCCGAACTGCTCGGCGCGGCCAGCGGCTCGGCCGAACTGCGATTGAAGGGCCTGACCGTCAGCGGCATCAATGCGAACGCGCTGAGGCCGCTGATGGCCGAGGTGGACAAGCTCAGCGGCGAGGTGACGGAAAACAAGGTCCGGCCGCTCGTCGCCGGCCTGGTGCATCGGGGCGGCGTCGATATCGGCGACGTGACCATTCCCCTCACCATCACGGCGGGCGAGGCTCGGGCCCAGAATATCGCTGCTGCCGCCGGCACGACGAAATTTCTGGGGGAGGGCCGCTTCGATCTCCTGGAGGACGGCATGAGCGCCGGCCTCGCCATCACCTACGATGCCGGGGAAGAGGGGCTTGCCGGCGGCGATCCGACCATCCGCCTCGACTATTCGGGCGACCTTGCCGCGCCCACGAAACATATCGACATCGCGGCCATGACCAATTTCCTATCGCAGCGTGCATTCGAACAGGAGCGGCGGCGCGTCGAGACGCTGCAGGCGAGCGTGCTGGAGAAACAGCGCCTGCGCCGCGAAGTGGCGCTCTATAATTTCCAGGCCGCCGAACGGCAGGCGGCACGCGAGAAGGCGGAAGCCGAGGAACGGGCCCGGCAGGCCGCGGCCGAAGCAGAGCGCCAGCGGCAGCAGGCTGCGGCCCGCGCAGCGCAGGAGGAACGCCAGCGGCAGAGCAACAGCGAGCCGCAGCTGATCGTGCCGCCCACCGAAGGCGCCTTGCGCCAGACCTTGCCGGAAATCCTTCCGCCGGAGGCACCGAACCTGCCGGGCGTCCAGCGCTGATTTCCGGCATGCCGGTCCGGAACTCAGG
This sequence comes from Neorhizobium descurainiae, assembly GCF_051400715.1. Lineage (NCBI taxonomy): Bacteria > Pseudomonadati > Pseudomonadota > Alphaproteobacteria > Hyphomicrobiales > Rhizobiaceae > Neorhizobium > Neorhizobium descurainiae. The sequence goes on along the minus strand of NZ_JBLFFK010000016.1, from coordinate 139,077 downwards.
CTACCTTCTTCTTGAGCCAGATCAGCACATGGACGCGCAGCGCCGAGGAGAGATTGCTGCCAGGCCCTCGCTGATCGTCGATTTCCGCGATCAGGTTTGCAAGGCTGATGCCGCGTTGAACGGCGATCGCCTTCAGTTCGAGCCAGAATTCGTCTTCGAGGGAAAAACTGGTGCGATGACCGTGAAGCGTCGCCGAATGTTTACGAATCACGAAGCTCTCCGGGACCGTCGGAACAAATGCGCGCTTATTCAAACTGCCGCGCCTTCCCCGTCAAGCTGGCCGGTCCAGGCTTGGCTAACGGAAGGTTAACGGGGTTTCCGAAAGTCAGTCCTTACGGGGATTTTCCAGCCGGCCCTGATCGAGCGCCTTGTCGGCTTTTTCGTTGCGCGCTTTGGTGAGCGACTTTTCCGCCTTGCTGCGGCCGAAAGTGATTCGGTTCTGTTCCGCTTCCTTTTCTCTTTCGAGCCGGGTTTTTCCCTTGCGGAACTGGCGCAGGTTGACGATCTCGGCGCTCATGGGGATAGCGCCTCCGCGCTATTGCTTCTTGCGGAAGGAATCGAGGGAAACCACCGAACCGGGCTTCTTTTCCTCGTCGGTCTTCGCCTTGGCTTCGGCTTCCGCAGGCTTCGAGACGGCCTCGACCGGAATGGCGGTGATCTCGGCGGAGGTGTTGTCGTCCTCGTCGGAAAGCGGCACTTCGAATTCGAGCTCGAAATTCACGGACGGGTCATAAAAGCCGCGGATCGTGTTGAAGGGCACGACCAGGCGTTCCGGCGTGTCGGAGAAGGATAGCCCGACCTCGAACTGCGTCTCGGTGACCTTGAGGTCCCAGAACTGGTGCTGGACGACGATGGTCATCTGTTCGGGATATTTCGCCTTCAGGTGCTGCGAAATGCGCACGCCGGGCGCACCGGTCAGGAAAGTGATGAAGAAATGGTGGTCGCCGGGCAGGCGGCCGGTTGCCGCGACCTCGGACAAAACCTTACGGATGACGCCGCGCAGCGCGTCCTGCGCCAGAATATCGTAACGGATATGATCCTGCCCCATACGGTCCTGTCTTTCCCATTCTCTCGTCTTTTAGTCAGACGCGTTATGCCATGCCGACCGGATACGGGAAAGCCCCGCTCACGATCCGAGTCAGTTCCATAGTATTCGACTGGGGAGCGAAGGTGAAGGCTTCTGTTGCCAGGTGCCTTCGGACCCCGCCTCAAGGTGCTAACCCTGAGGACTTGAGAGCGGAATTCCCGCACCGCCATTAGGCAGCGAGAGCGTATTCCTTAGCGTTGTTGTCGTTTGCAACTACACTTTTTGACCCGATAACGGTGGTATCATGCCGAGCAAAAGTTCGATCTTTACACCCTTGTCGATCCTATTTCGCCCCCATCAGAAGCCGGTCCCCATCGACCGACCGGTTTGTGGTGGAGGCGCCGGGTACCGCCCCCGGGTCCAATAGGTTTATTGCACCGACCGTTTATTGCCATAGCCGGACGGGTGTCCGGCATCCCTCATATAGGATTTTCCCGCGTACATGAAAAGGGGTTGCATAATATTCGCAATCGCTTCTACAACAACATTTGTTAGGGGTCTCTGAAATGGGCGCCTTTTTAGAGGAGAGGGACATGAGCGAATATTTTGATGATGTGAAGAAGTATGACGGCGCCGCCGACGAGGCGGTGGTGGGCAAGATCGTCAAGCATCTCGGGATCGCCCTGCGCAACCGGGATTCGGCCAATGTCGCGGCGAGCGACGAGAAGGAGCTCGAACGGGTCAAGGCCAACTGGTGCGGCAAGAAGCTCGGCATCAACGGCGAAGCGGCAGACAAGGCGGTCAACGCGGCCGCCAAGGCCATGGCCGCCGATCGCAGCAAGTCGCGCGTGACCTTCTACTATCTGGTCGCAAAGGAACTCGGCAAGCTCGATGCGCTCTGAGCGCTTCCGGTAAAATCCCGGGGAAAGCCGAGGGAGGAGATTGGTCGGGCCGTCATGTGCTATTATGTAATTCCGTGATTATGGAATCGGCGGCCTGACCCATGAAACAATATCTCGACCTTCTCCGGCATGTGATGGAAACCGGTATCGACCGCGGCGATCGCACCGGCAAGGGCACGCGGTCGGTCTTCGGCTACCAGATGCGCTTCGACCTCAACGAAGGGTTTCCGGTCCTCACGACCAAGAAGCTGCATCTGAAATCGATCATCCACGAACTGCTCTGGTTCCTGAAGGGCGACACCAACATCGCCTATCTCAAGGAAAACGGCATCTCGATCTGGGACGAATGGGCCGACGAGAACGGCGATCTCGGTCCCGTCTACGGGGCGCAGTGGCGCTCCTGGCCGGCGCCGGACGGCCGCCATATCGACCAGATCGCCCAGGTGATCGAGGGATTGAAGGTCAACCCCAACTCCCGCCGGCACATCGTTTCGGCCTGGAACCCGGCGCTTGTGGACGAGATGGCCCTGCCGCCCTGCCATTGCCTGTTCCAGTTCTACGTGGCCGAGGGCAAGCTTTCCTGCCAGCTCTACCAGCGCTCCGGCGACGTTTTTCTCGGCGTGCCGTTCAACATCGCGTCCTACGCGCTGCTCACCATGATGGTGGCGCAGGTGACCGGGCTGAAGCTCGGCGATTTCGTCCACACGCTCGGCGACACGCATATCTATTCCGACCATTTCGAACAGGCGCGGCTGCAACTCACCCGCACGCCGAAGCCCCTGCCGAAAATGCGCATCAATCCGGCCGTGAAGGACATCTTCTCCTTCGCTTATGAGGATTTTTCGCTCGAAGGCTACGAGGCTGACGCGCATATCAAGGCGGCGGTCGCTAAATGAGCCCAAGGCTGCCGCGGGTCTTTATCGGCTCTTCGACGGAAGGATTGCAAGTCGCTTATGCCATCCAGGAAAACTTGGATTATGACGCTGAGGTGACGGTTTGGAATCAGGGTGTTTTCGGCCCGAGCAGCATTGTCCTCAGCAAGCTTGTATCGGCTCTCCGCGAATTTGATTTTGCGGTCTTTGTGTTCACCCCCGATGATCTCGTCGAAATGCGTGGTGGAAAGTTTTCAGCGGTACGCGATAATGTCGTTTTCGAACTCGGACTCTTTATCGGCAGGTTGGGCCTGGAAAGCTGTTTTCTTGTCAAACCCCGTAATATTCAAACTCTTCATCTTCCAACCGATCTTCTCGGGATGGTATCGCTGACTTACAACGACGAACGGAGTGATGGTCGCTTGGTGGCGGCTCTTGGCGCCGCATGCAATCAGATGCGAAGCGCTTTCAGGCAAGCAGAAGCGCGCGAGCCTGAAACCATTTCTCATGCTTCTTTTGAAACCTATCTGCAGATCTGGGATGAGGAGCTGAGAGGTGCGAGGGCAAAAATCCGGAACATGGACAGTGATCCGAGAAGTGAGGAGTTTCAGGCAGCAAGTTCAGACATAATGAAAATCTTTGCTTTCTTGGAAAGTTTGGCTGATCGCGTGCTGGCGGGCGATATCGCCGAAGATGTCGTCCGCGAAAAATTCCATGCAGCTGTCATGTCGTTCTGGCCGTTCTTTGCGATCAGCCGTGTGCCTCCCGGGCAGGGCGATGCGGAGGATTTTTATCAGGAGCTTCCGCGTCTTGGTCAGCTTTTTCAGCGGTGGAAGTAAATTGACAAGTGTTCAATCCCCGCACCTCGTCATCATCGCCGCGGTCTCGCAAAACGGCGTCATCGGCCGCGAAGGCGACATGCCCTGGAGGCTTTCGACCGATCTCAGGCGGTTCAAGGCGCTGACGCTTGGCAAGCCGGTCATCGTGGGGCGCAAGACCTTCGACAGCTTCGGTGGGAGACCGCTGCCGGGGCGTCCGCACGTGATCGTCACCCGCAATTCCGATTTCGATGACGATGGCGCCGACGTGGCTGCGTCGCTCACCGAAGCGGTGGAGATCGCGAGGCTGAAGGCGGTCGAGACCGGCGCCGACGAGATCTATGTGCTCGGCGGCGGCGAGATCTACGCCCAAGCGATCAAGATCGCCGACATGCTGCGCATCACCCATGTCGAAACCGAAATCACCGATGGCGACACCTTCTTTCCGGCGATCGATCCGGCCGTCTTCGAGAAGGTCGAAGAAGTCGCCGTCCCGGCGGGCGAGAAGGACAGCTATCCGACCCGTTTTGCCACTTATGTCCGCCGAGCCGCGACAAACTGAAACATTTCGTTACCGAACAACGGGAAGTTATTGAAGCTGCGTTGAAAGCAGGCCGCCTCATACCTATAACGGGCAATGGCAGGACCGCCGACACACGGCAAGGTCGAGGCCTGGGAGCGATACGAACAAAGAGGTTTTGATGCCCTGGAGCAATCAGAATGGTGGCGGCGGCGGCCCTTGGGGCGGCGGTGGCGGTAACAATCAGGGACCCTGGGGGCAGGGACCGAACCGCCCGCGCGGCGGCGGAGGCAGTGGCAGCGGTGGTCCGCCCGACCTCGAAGACATCATCCGGCGCAGCCAGGACCGGCTGCGCGGCGTCATGCCCGGCGGCTTCAACGGCGGCGCCTTCGTGATCGTGTTCGCGGTGATCCTGGCCTTCCTGGCCTTCCAGTCGATCTACACCGTGCAGCCGGACGAGCGCGGCGTCGAGCTGCGCTTCGGCCGCCCGAAGGAGGAAATCTCCATGCCGGGCCTGCATTTCCACTTCTGGCCGCTCGAATCCGTCGAGATCGTCAAGGTCACGGAACAGCAGCAGAATATCGGCGCGGCACGGGGTTCGAACTCCAATGCCGGCTGGATGCTGACCGGCGATCAGAACATCGTCAACGTGCAATTCTCTGTGCTGTTCACCGTCACCGATCCGAAGGCCTATCTCTTCAACCTGGAAAGCCCGGCCTCGACGCTGCAGCAGGTTTCCGAAAGCGCCATGCGCGAGGTCGTCGGCCGCCGTCCGGCCCAGGACATCTTCCGCGACAACCGCGAAGGCATTTCGACCGAAGTCCGCAACATCATCCAGGGCACGATGGACACTTACGGCTCCGGCATCTCCATCAACGCCGTGCCGATCGAGGACGCCGCGCCGCCCCGTGAAGTGGCCGACGCCTTCGAAGAGGTGCAGCGCGCCGAACAGGACGAAGACCGCTTCGTCGAAGAGGCGAACCAATACGCCAACCAGAAACTCGGCCAGGCGCGCGGTCAGGCCGCCCAGGTCCGCGAAGAGGCATCCGCCTACAAGGATCGCGTCGTCAACGAGGCGCAGGGCGAGGCGCAACGTTTCGTCTCCATCTATAACGAATATGCCAATGCGCCCGAAGTCACGCGCCGGCGCATCTTCCTCGAAACCATGGAAGCGGTGTTGAAGAATTCAAACACGATCATCCTGGATGACAAGCAGGGCGTGGTTCCCTACCTGCCGCTCAACGAGATCAACCGGCAGCAGACGATCCAGCAGGGAGGAGCCGCGCGATGAACTCCAATCGACTTCCGGCAATCCTGATCGGCCTCGCCGTCGTCCTTCTGCTGGTCTATTCCTCGGTCTTCGTCGTCAACGAGCGTGAACAGGCGATCGTCGTCCGCTTCGGTCAGATCCAGGACGTGAAGCGCGAGCCGGGCATCTATTTCAAGCTGCCCTTCGGCTTCATGGATGCCGACCGGGTCCAGTATGTCGAGGACCGGGCGCTGCGCTTCGATCTCGACAACATCCGCGTGCAGGTGCGCGGCGGCGCCTTCTATGAGGTCGACGCCTTCGTCGTCTATTCGATCAACGATCCGCGGCGCTTCCGCGAGACCGTGTCGGGCGACCGCGAGGCCGCCGAATCCCGTCTTCGCACCCGTCTCGATGCGGCGCTTCGCCGGGTCTACGGCCTGAGGAACTTCGATGCGGCGCTTTCCGACGAGCGCGCCTCGATGATGCAGGAAGTGCATGCGGACCTGAACACGGCAGCCGAAACGCTCGGCCTTGCGATCCGCGACGTGCGCATCCGCCGGACCGACCTGACGCAGGAAGTGTCGGCGCAGACCTTCCAGCGCATGCGGGCCGAACGCCTTGCGGAAGCGGAGCTGATCCGCGCACGCGGCAACGAACAAGGCCAGCGGCGGCGCGCCATAGCGGACCGTCAGGTGGTCGAGCTCGTCTCCGAAGCGCAGCGGGATTCGGAAATCATGCGCGGTGAGGGCGATGCCGAGCGCAACAGGATCTTCGGCGAAGCCTTCCAGCGGGATCCGAGCTTCTTCGAGTTCTACCGGTCGATGCGGGCCTATGTCTCCTCGCTTTCCGACAACGGTACGACCATGGTGCTCACGCCGGATTCGGAATTCTTCCGTTTCTTCAATTCGTCGGATGGAACGGCGCCTCGGGCGGCGGCACCTGCCGCGCCGCCGGCTGCGCCGGCGGCACCTGCAAACTGATCGATACGGGGTCGGGGCGGTGAAAAGCCGCCCCCGCCATTTTGGGAGGCGCACATTGCCGGGCGGAGCGATGGCGCAATCTCACGAAAAGGTAATTTCCCCCGTCCTCATTCCGCCTTATGCTCTGCCGAAACTCCGCCCGATTCAAAGGCTCCAATAACCTGCCCGGGTGAGCGCCGCTCCTTGGGCGACGGAAAATCCAACAGCGAGGATGCCAGATGGCCCATTCGGTTCGATCGTCCCTCAAGCGCTGCGTCACGCTGACGGCGGCCTTGGCCGTGCTGGCGGGACCCTTGCAGGCGATCGCCCAGACCCCGGCACCGCCCGTTCCCGGGCAGAACGCCAATCCACCCACTGCCAACCCTCCGGGCGCCATGCTGCCGGCGCCGCCGACGCCGTCTCCGAACCTCAATCCGCCGCCTCCGCCCGGCCCGGTGAACCCCGCAGGGCCGGGCTCGATCGCCGATCTCGCCGAAGGCCTGCTCGATGCGGTGGTCAATATTTCCACCTCCCAGAGCGTCAAGGACCAGGGCGCCGGGCCGCAGCCGCAGATCCAGGAGGGGTCGCCCTTCCAGGAATTCTTCGAGGATTTCTTCGACAGCCCGGGCAACCAGAACGGCAACCAGAAGGTTTCCTCGCTCGGCTCCGGTTTCGTGATCGACCCTTCGGGCTTCGTGGTCACCAACAATCACGTGATCGAGGGGGCCGACGACATCGAGGTGATCTTCCCGAACGGTTCGAAGCTCAAGGCGACGCTGGTCGGCACCGATACCAAGACGGATCTTTCCGTGCTGAAGGTGGAGCCGAAGACGCCGCTGAAGGCCGTGCGGTTCGGCGATTCACGCCGCATGCGCATCGGCGACTGGGTGATGGCGATCGGCAACCCGTTCGGCCTCGGCGGATCGGTGACGTTGGGCATCATCTCGGCGCGCGGCCGCAACATCAATGCCGGGCCCTATGACAACTTCATCCAGACGGATGCGGCGATCAACAAGGGCAATTCCGGCGGTCCGCTGTTCAACATGCGCGGCGAGGTCATCGGCATCAACACGGCGATCATCTCGCCCTCGGGCGGCTCGATCGGCATCGGTTTCGCCGTGCCGACGGAGCTTGCCGAAAACATCGTGCATCAGTTGATCGAATTCGGGGAGACGCGCCGCGGCTGGCTCGGCGTGCGCATCCAGCCCGTCACCGACGACGTGGCGGCGAGCCTCGGGCTCGACCGGGCGCGGGGCGCCCTGGTTTCCGGCGTCGTCACCGACGGTCCGATCAAGAACGGCGAGATCAAGGCCGGCGACGTGATCCTGACCTTCGACGGCCAGCCGGTCAACGAGATGCGGGACCTGCCGCGCATCGTGGCGGAAAGCCCGGTCGGCAAGGAAGTCGACGTGGTGATCCTGCGCGACGGCAAGGAGCAGACCGTCAAGGTGCCGCTCGGCAGGCTGGAAGACAGCGCCGAGCCGCAGGAGGATGCCGGCCAGCCGGTGCTGCCGGAAGATCAGGGCGAGGACATGACGCCGGACAATGGCGCGCCCGGCGATCGGCAGGGCCAGACGGATCAAGGGGCGGACCAGGGGCCGGCCCCGACTTTCGGCATGACGCTCGCCGCGCTCGACGAGGAGCGCCGCAAGAGCTTCAGCATCGCCGAGAGCGTCGAAGGCGTGGTGATCACCGCCGTCGAGCCCAATTCGCCCGCCGCCCAGAAAGGATTGAAGGTCGGCGAAGTCGTCGTCGAAGTGGCGCAGGATTTCGTGGAAAGCCCCGAGGACGTGGTGAAGCGGATCAACATGCTGAAGTCGGAAGGCCGCCGCAATGCGCATGTGATGATCGCCGATCCCGCCGGCAACCTGCGCTTCGTGGCGCTGCCGCTAGAGTAACTCTATCCGCTGCGCCCGGCTTTCTGCTTCTGGCGCAGCCATTCGTCCCGGGTCACGGCATAGACGACATGGGGCTTCAGATGCGGATGCGTGTCCGGCACGCGCGGATGGTCGAAGTCGAGGCTGGCGACGCGATGCAGGCCGAGGCGCTTCATGACCGCCGTCGAACGGTGGTTGTCGGTGACCGCGAAGGATACGACTGCATCGAGGTGCTTTTCGCCGAAGGCGAAGTCGAGGAGCGCGCGGGCGGCTTCCGTCACGTAGCCGTTGCCCCAGAAGCGGGTGGCGAGCCGCCAGCCGATCTCCACCGTCTCGGGCGGGAAGACATCCGGCATGTTGGCGAGCGACAGGCCGCAGAAGCCCAGGGGCTCGTGCGTTTCCTTGAGCTCCAGCGCGTAGAAGCCGAGCCCCGTCTCGATGATCGTGCCATTGAGCCTCGCCAGAAAGGCATCCGCTTCCTCATGGGTCCGCCGGAACGGAAAGAACTCCATCACCTTCGGATCGGAATTGATCTCCCGAAACAGGTCGCGGTCGCTGTCGAGCCAGTCACGGAGCCGCAGGCGTTCGGTTTCGAGGATGATCATGCCGGGGGCTTTCAGCTTGCCTTTGAAGCTCGTGAGGGCGATTTCGGCTTTTCAAAACGGATGCGGAGTTTTGTGCCGGTCGCGTCCGCAAAGCGCTGGAGAGTGCGCGTCGACGGCATGGAGCGGCCGCTTTCCAGCCGGGCGATCGCCGCCTGCGTGGTGCCCATGGCCTTGGCGACGTCTTCCTGTGTCATGGAAGCTTGGGCGCGTGCCTTGATCAGTGCCTCCGCCAGAGCGAATTCCTCTTCGAGGGCGTCATAGGCAGCAACGAACTCGGGGTCCTTGAACCATTCCTTTGCTGCCTCGCTTACCAAAAGGCTCTTTTTCGTCATCTCACATCCTTCGCCCGTCTCAGGGCAATTTCGATTTCGCGTCTGGGTGTCTTTTGCGTCTTTTTCTGAAAGACATGCAGAACAACGATTCGATGTCCGGAGGCCGTTACATAAGCTGCCCGTGCTATCCCATCCCGACCACGCATTCGCATTTCCCAGACCGGGCCTTCCAAATGCTTCACGTAAGGCTCGTGGACCTTAGCCGGCCCTTCCAGCTCAATCAGTTTTACAATGCGAAGAAAGCTGGCGACGATATCCTTGGGAAATGCTTCAAGCTCCGTCCTGACGCGATCACTCAGAAACTCCATTTTCCATGTCATTGAATATACCATTTTTGCAATGATTTTCAATGCACAGAAGATGCAGTTTTAACAAAAACCTGTCAATCGCGGAGGATGTGGCTAGGCGGCCACGAAATCCGTCTTGCGATAGCCCTGGATGTAGAGGAGGGCGGTGAGGTCGCCGTGGTCGATGCGCATCTTCGCCTGGGCCGCGACAGTCGGCTTGGCGTGCAGGGCGACGCCCGAACCGGCGATGCCGAGCATGCCGAGATCGTTGGCGCCGTCGCCGACGGCGATCGCATCCTCCGGCGAGATGCCGAGCTTTTCGGCGATCGCGAGAAGCGCATCCACCTTGGCCTGCTTGCCGAGAATGGGTTCGGCCACCTCGCCGGTCAGGATGCCGTCCTTTTCGATCAGGATGTTCGCCTGGTTCTCGTCGAACCCCAGTTTTTCGGCGATGCGGCTGGTGAAGACCGTGAAGCCGCCCGAGACGAGGGCGGTGTAGTCACCCCTGGCCTTCATGGTGGCGATCAGTTCCGGGCCGCCGGAGGTCAGCGTGATGCGCTTGGCGATGACGTCGTCGACCACGGTGATCGGCAGGCCTCTCAGCAGCGCCACGCGTTCCCTGAGCGCCGGCTCGAAGGCGATCTCGCCGTTCATCGCACGCGCCGTGATCGCCGCGACCTTGTCCTTCAGGCCGACGACATCGGCCAGCTCGTCGATGCATTCCTGGCCGATCATGGTCGAATCCATGTCGGCGATCAGGAATTTCTTCCGCCGCGTTTCCGCCTCCTGCACCACGAGATCGATCGGCGCATCGGCAATGACGGCGGCGAGATTGGCTTCGGCAGCCCTGACATCCGCGTCGTCGCGCAGTGCGATATCGCAGGCGATGCCGTCGGCCAGCCAGTAGAGGCCGGAGGCTTTTACGGCTTCCGCCGCTTGTTCTCCGAGCCTGGCGTTCAGAACAGGATTTGACGGATGGGCAATGAGCGTGGCAACGAAAGCCATATGATGACCGACCTTATCGACGATGTGGACGCGATCCTGATAACCGGGCCGACGGCGAGCGGCAAGTCGGCGCTTGCGCTTCGTCTGGCGCAGGAGAGAAACGGCGTCGTCGTCAACGCCGACAGCATGCAGGTCTACGATACGCTGCGGGTTCTGACGGCACGGCCTTCAGATGACGAAATGGAAGGCGTGCCGCATCTTCTTTACGGCCACGTGCCGGCAACGCGCGCCTATTCGACCGGCGAATGGTTGCGGGACGTCCAGGGCCTGTTGCCGAGACTTCGCGCGGAAGGCCGCCTCCCGGTCTTCGTCGGCGGAACGGGGCTTTATTTCAAGGCGCTCACCGGCGGCCTGTCCGACATGCCGGAGATTTCCCAGGATATCCGGTGCCGGGTGCGGCTGCGGCTCAAGGAGGAGGGGCCGGAAGCACTGCATGCGGAGCTTTTCCGGCGCGATGCGCCGGTTGCCGGGGGCCTTGAGCCGAAGGACGGGCAGAGGATCGTCAGGGCGCTGGAAGTGCTCGAAGAGACGGGGCGCTCGATCGCCGACTTTCAGGGCAAACAGGGGCCGATGGTGATCGATCCCGCGCGTGCGAAAAAGCTCGTCGTCCTGCCGGACCGGAAGATACTGCACGAACGCATCGACCGGCGTTTCGAAAAGATGCTGGAGAGCGGCGCGGTGGACGAGGTGAGGGCGCTCCTTGCGCTCCATCCGGCGCCTGACCTGCCGGTGATGAAGGCGATCGGCGTGGCGCAGATCGCCGACATGCTCGAAGGCCGCATCAGCCGGGGGGAGGTCGTCGAGCGCGGCTCGGCGCTGACCCGCCAATATGCCAAGCGGCAGATGACCTGGTTTCGCAACCAGATGGACGAGAGCTGGCAACGCGTCGGCTAATCCTTGTCGTAGAGGCTGCCGAGCGGTTTCTTCAACAGGCTGTCGCGGAGCGAGCCTTCGCGGCGGAGCAGGGAACCGGGACGCGGCGCGCCTTCGGGGAAGGATGGACGCTGGAAGGCCGGCTGCGGGGTGTCGGCCGGCCGTTCCCGGCGCAGGTCCGCGAACCGGTCCGGGCGCGGTGGCAGCAGAGATTCGGAGATCGGCGGGCGCGGCAGCATGTCCGGTCGATAGGGTTCCGGTTGTGTATCCTGTCGTGCGGACGCCGGATTCGCCGTCACATGGCCGTTCGCGCGGAGTTCTCGCTCCCACCGTTCGAGTTCCGTATCGCTTGCCGGCGGGAATTCGTCATCCGTCTCTTCCCCCACAAGGGTATTGTCGGCAAAGACCGGATTGGCAGCGCTATAGCTCTGCTGGAAGGCGGAAATATCCGGTCCGCTGACGGCGCGCATGCGCGCCACGACGGTGCGCAGGTCGACCGTGTCCGGCGTGTCTTCCGAGCCTTTGACGGCGGCGCCGTTGGCTTTCGGCAGATATTTCTTCTCGACACGGGCGAATTTCATGCGCATCGGCACCGCGATCGCCTCGCCGAAGGCGATCGCCTCGCCGTTGCCGATCGAGGAGAGAAAGCTGGTGGTCGAGATCGACGAATTCGGGATCGCCGACTTGATGATTTCCTGGTCGCGATCGTTGGAAAGCCGCATGGCGAACAGGGTCGAGCATTGCGAGAGGATGGTCTGGTCGAGCTCCCCCGGGCGCTGGGTGATGACGCCGAGCGAGACCCCGTATTTGCGCCCTTCCTTGGCGATGCGCGAGATCGCCTGGCGGGTCGGGAAGAAGCCGAGATCGGGGTCGGCGGGCACATAGCGGTGCGCCTCTTCGCAGACGACCAGCGTGTGAATGGCGCCATTGCTCCAAAGCGCGAGCTCGAAGGCCATGCGGCAGAGGATCGAGGCGATCGAATTCACCACTTCCGACGGAATGCCGGCAAGCTGGAACGTGGAGATCGGCCTGTCGTCGCCGGGGATGCGGAAGATATGCGCGATCGTCTCCGTGATCGTATCGTTGATCGTGTTGTTGGAGAACATGAAGTGATAGCGCGGATCGTTGATCGCCGACGTGATGCGCATCTTGAGCGAGCGCAGGAAGGGCTTTTCGCCCCGACCTTCCAGACGGCCGATGCGTTCGTCGATGGATGCGAGCAGATCCGCCATGCGGTAGGGCACCGGCGTGTCGGCCGTTATCGAACTCTTTTCGGTCGCGCGCCGCATAAGGGACGAATCGCCGCCGCGGAAGGCGCGCTTCGCCTCCGGGATGAGGTCGCGCAGGATATCCAGTTCCTCCGACACGGCTGGGCGGCCGCGGAAGACGACCTCGGCGAATTCTTCAAGCCGCATCAGCCAGAAGGGCAGGTCGAGCGTCTCGGTGTCGATGACGACGGCATGGTCCGGAAACGCAGCGGCGAACTCGTTATGCGGATCGAGGATCAGCACGCGCAGCTTCGGATCGGCCTCGATGGCCTTGTGAAGCAGCAATGAGACGGCAGTCGACTTGCCGACCCCCGTCGAACCGACGATGGCGAAATGCTTCGACAGCATCGAGGGAATATGAATGGTCGCGTCGATAGCCTCGTCCTGGGTCAATTTGCCGATGACGCAGGTATCGCTCTTGCCGGTATCGTAGATGCGCAGCAGATCGGCGGCGCGGATGCGGTGCGCGACGGCGCCGAGATAGGGATAGCGCGAGATGCCGCGGGAGAATTCGTCACGCCCGTCGAGCCCTTTGCGCACTTCTCCGAGCAGCTCAACCTCGATGTGGAAACCGGTGTTCTCGCCTTCGCCCCAATTGCCGTCGCCGGTCTTCATCGCATAGGCGAGCGCAACGACGCGGTTTTCGCCGACGCTGATCGAGATCAGCCGGCCGACGGACCAGAGTTCCGTCAGGTCGGTCTCGCCGTTTTCGGCGATGGCGGAAATGGTCGCATGGGAACCGTTGCAGGCAACGACGCGGCCCAGCATGCGGTTGCCGGGTTTCTGGAGATCGCGGCGATCCTGCTCTCCGGCGGAAACGGAGCGATGGAGGTCATTGTTCAGCAAGCTTCAAGCCCCTGTCATTGGGGTGGCGGATCGGGTCATGGCTCATCCGTCAGGTCGCTACCCTCCAAACAGGGCAACTATATCTCCCGGGGACTTAACAACTCGTGTAAGGGAGGCGGCGCCGGCAGGACGAATACGGCAGCTCAAAATCGGGCGATGACATTTTTTGGTGCAGAGCGGCGTTGACGAATGCCATTTATCTGGCTAACACTTCGCGCCATGAAAATCTTGATCGCTCTTATTGTGGTGGGAACGCGCATGGGCAGGATGGTGTAACCATCCGGCGACAGCCACCCATGCGCGGAAAGACAGGCTCCTCAAAAGGGGCCTTTTTTTATGCCTTCAATCCGGCTCGGAGGAGCCGCCGGTAAAAATCCAGCAGCGAAATGGACCAAGACAATGACGGACAGCAACAATCAGACGCCAGATAACCGCATGACTGGCGCGGAGATCGTTCTGAAGGCGCTGAGGGACAACGGCGTCGAACATATCTTCGGATATCCGGGCGGCGCGGTTCTGCCGATCTACGACGAGATTTTCCAGCAGGACGAGATCCAGCATATCCTCGTCCGCCACGAGCAGGGCGCCGGCCATGCCGCCGAAGGCTATGCCCGCTCCACCGGCAAGGTCGGCGTCATGCTGGTGACGTCAGGGCCCGGCGCCACCAATGCCGTCACGCCGCTGCAGGACGCGCTGATGGATTCCATTCCGCTCGTCTGCCTTTCCGGCCAGGTTCCGACGACGCTGATCGGTTCCGACGCCTTCCAGGAATGCGATACGGTCGGCATCACCCGGCCCTGCACCAAGCACAACTGGCTGGTCAAGGACGTCAACGAGCTCGCTGCCATCATCCACGAAGCCTTCCGCATCGCCCAGACCGGCCGCCCGGGGCCTGTCGTCGTCGACATTCCGAAGGACATCCAGTTCGCGACCGGCACCTATACGCCCAAGCCCGACATCGCCGCCAATATCAGCTATCAGCCGAAGACGCAGGGCGATCTCGGCGCCATCCAGGCAGCCGTCGAGCTGATGGCCTCGGCCCGCCGGCCGATCCTCTATACCGGCGGCGGCGTCATCAATTCCGGCCCGGAAGCTGCGCGGCTGCTGCGCGAGCTGGTCCAGCTCACCGATTTTCCGATCACCTCGACGCTGATGGGTCTCGGCGCCTATCCGGCCTCGGGCAAGAACTGGCTCGGCATGCTCGGCATGCACGGCTCCTACGAGGCGAACATGGCAATGCACGACTGCGACGTGATGGTCTGCATCGGCGCGCGCTTCGACGACCGCATTACCGGCCGCATCAATGCGTTTTCGCCCAACTCGCGAAAAATCCACATCGACATCGATCCGTCCTCGATCAACAAGAACGTCCATGTGGATATTCCGATCCTCGGCGATGTCGGGAGCGTTCTGGAAGACATGGTCCGCCTGTGGCGGGCGCTGCCTCACAAGCCGGCCAAGGAACAGGCCGCGGACTGGTGGCAGAACATCGCCCGCTGGCGGGCCCGCAAATCCTTCTCCTACAAGAATTCCAACGACGTCATCATGCCGCAATATGCGCTGCAGCGTCTCTACGAACTGACCAAGGGCCACGATACATACATCACGACGGAAGTCGGCCAGCATCAGATGTGGGCGGCGCAGTTCCTCGAATTCGAGGAACCGAACCGCTGGATGACGTCCGGCGGCCTCGGTACCATGGGGTACGGTTTCCCGGCGGCGATCGGCGTGCAGGTCGCGCATCCGGATTCGCTCGTCATCGACGTCGCGGGCGACGCCTCGATCCAGATGTGCATCCAGGAAATGTCGACGGCGATCCAGTACAATCTGCCGGTCAAGATCTTCATTCTCAACAACCAGTACATGGGCATGGTTCGCCAGTGGCAGCAGCTCTTGCACGGCAACCGGCTGTCGAATTCCTATACGGAGGCGATGCCCGATTTCGTCAAGCTCGCTGAAGCCTATGGCGCGGTCGGCATGTATTGCGACGATCCGAAGGAACTCGACCAGAAGATCGAGGAGATGATCGCGGTGAAGAAGCCGGTGATCTTCGACTGCCGGGTGGCGAACCTCGCGAACTGCTTCCCGATGATCCCCTCGGGCAAGGCGCATAACGAGATGCTGCTGCCGGACGAGGCGACCGACGAGGCGGTTGCCAGCGCGATCGACGCGAAAGGACGGCAGCTCGTTTGAGAAACGGGCCGTCACTTTTAAACAAAATTCTGAGGAAATGGACCCAATACCATGAATGCGCATCAACAGCCGACGGGATCGGCCTATTTCATCGCACCGGAAACGGCGAAAGCCGAAAGCCATACGCTTTCGGTCCTCGTCAACAACGAGCCGGGCGTGCTTGCCCGTGTGATCGGCCTATTTTCCGGCCGCGGCTACAATATCGAAAGTCTCACGGTTTCGGAGACGGAGCACGAGGCGCATCTTTCGCGCATCACCATCGTGACCAACGGCACGCCGACCGTTCTTGAACAGATCAAGGCGCAGCTCGAGCGGATCGTACCGGTCCACCGGGTCCTGGACTTGACCGTGCGGGCCCGCGAACTCGGGCAGGAGCGTCCGATCGAGCGCGAGGTGGCGCTGGTGAAGGTGGTCGGCCAGGGTGAGCGCCGCGCCGAGACGCTGCGGCTGGCGGATGCCTTCCAGGCTAAGGTGGTCGATGCGACGGTGGAACATTTCATCTTCGAAATCACCGGGAAATCGTCCAAGATCGACCAGTTCGTGGCAATCATGAAACCGCTCGGGCTGATCGAAGTCTGCCGCACGGGGATTGCCGCGATGAACCGCGGCCCGCAGGGGATGTAAGAAACCTTCGGACCGGCGCATCGGTTGGCGAGGCTAGGACACGCTTGACGAAAGATTGGTACCCGCCCATCCGCATGCGCCTCGGCGCCACCCATTACGTTACGCGATCGGCGCCCTGGCTGAGGCATTATTTCGGGCTTCGCGAACTGGAGTCGGCCTTCGCGCCTGGCGTCAAGGGGATTGTTTTCTGGGGCGGGCGATCCACCGCCAAGCTGGCCCGGCGGATAGCCTGGTTCAGAAGGCTGCCCTACTGGTATCTCGAAGACGGCTACCTGAGGTCGGTCGGTCTCGGCAAGGAGAACACCCTGCCGATTTCCATCATCGTCGACGATCTCGGCATGCCTGTCGATGCGTCGAAGGCCTCCCGGTTGGAGCGTTTGATCGCCGGCTCGGTCGGGATGGGCGTGGCGGGCCTCGGGGCGAATATCCGTGAGGCGCTCGTCCGGAACAGGCTTTCGAAATACAACAATCTCCCGCATCGCGAACCCAGGCTCGATCGCACGACGCGGCGGCGGATCTTGCTGGTCGACCAGGTGTTCGGCGACGTCTCCGTGCCCATGTCGGGCGGGTCGCCCGAGAGTTTTGCGCGGATGCTCGAGGATGCGGTCTCGAGCGGTGCGCAATGCGTGGTGCGCACCCATCCGGACGTGATGGCCGGGTTCCGCAAGGGATATCTCACCGAGAAGGCGGCGGAGACGCCTGGCGTGATCCTGCTTGCGGATGCCGTTTCGGTCGCCTCGGTTCTGGCCGCGGTGGACGAGGTCTGGACCGTGTCGAGCCAGTTCGGCCTCGATGCGCTGCTCAGGGGCATTCCCGTGCGCTGTTACGGCGCGCCCTTCTATTCGGGATGGGGACTGACCGACGACCGGCTGGGCGAGGCGTCGAGAGAAGCTTTGCCGAGGAGGCTGGCGCGGCCGAGCGTCGATCATCTCGCCGCCGCGACGTTCGGCCTTTATCCCTCCTACCGCGATACCTCCACCTGGGAAGACATCGATGTCTTCCGGGCGATCGATACGCTCGTCGCGGAGCGCAAGAGGCTCGATCTCGATTAGAGCATGTCCAGCGGACGTTTTTGCTCCGGCGGAGGGAAGGCGGCGTCCAGTGCTTTCCAGTCCTCGTCGCTCAAGCCCAGTTCGGCTGCTTCGGCATTTTCGGCGACGCGATCCGGATTGGCGGATTTCGGAATGGCGATAACGCCGTCGCGTTCCAGAAGAAAGGCGAGCGCTACCTGCGCCGGCGTCGCCTGATAAGCCTTGGCGATGCGGATCAGGTCTGCATTCCGCAGAAGCCGGCCCTGCTCGATCGGCGAATAGGCCATGACGGCGATGCTCCGTTCCTGGCACCAGGGCAGGAGGCTGTGTTCGATGCCGCGGCGGGAGAGATTGTAGAGCACTTGGTTGGCCGCGCAGTTCTTCCCCTCCGGTACGGCCATCAGCTCTTCCATGTCGTCGAGGTCGAAATTCGACACGCCCCAGGCGGCGATCTTGCCGGCGCGGCGCAATTCCTCGAAGCCGGCTACGGTTTCGGCAAGCGGATGCTGGCCGCGCCAGTGGAGGAGGTAGAGGTCCAGCCGGTCGGTCTTCAGCCGGTTCAGACTGCGGTCGCAGGCCTCGACCACGCCCTTGCGGCCGGCGTTCCAGGGATAGACCTTGCTGACCAGAAACACCTCGTCGCGGCGGCCGGCGATCGCCTCTGCCGTGATCTTTTCGGCGCCGCCTTCGGCATACATTTCCGCCGTATCGATCAGCGTCATGCCGAGATCGAGGCCGCGCTTCAGGCTTTCTATCTCGATGCCTTCCTTGCTGATGTCTTCGCCCATGTTCCAGGTGCCGAGGCCGAGTGCCGGGACGGAAATGCCGGAGGGCAGGGTGACGGTGGGGATATCGGGCATCGGAAAACCTCGACCTGTCGCTTGCGGGAAACTTGATATTACCGAGATATGGCTTTGCGCCAAGCTTCCAAGTTCCCCTTGCGGATCGTCTGTAACGATCCTATCACCGGCATTCACCCGCCCGCAAAAGAGGCGGCGAAAAGATTCGGGGTTCGTTTGGCGCCTGGGGAGACATCATGTCGCTGGAAACCTTTCTGGCCCTCGTTCTATTCGCTTTCACGACCTCGATCACGCCGGGGCCGAATAACATGATGCTTTTCGCATCCGGCGTGAATTTCGGGTTCGCCCGCACCATTCCGCATATGCTCGGTATCGGTGCCGGTTTCCTGTCGCTGCTGATCGCGGTCGGGCTCGGGCTTGGGGCGCTGCTGCAGACCTTGCCGGCTGTCTACACGGCGCTGAAATTCGCGGGCGGTGCTTATCTGGTCTGGATCGCCTGGAAGATCGGCACGTCGCGCAGCCTCTCAGACGGCAAGACGGGCGCGCGGCCGATGACCTTTCTCGGCGCGGCCGCCTTCCAATGGGTCAATCCCAAGGCCTGGGTCATGGCGGTGACGGCGATGGCCACCTATACCGATCCGGACTACTATCTTCCAACCGTGCTGCTGGTCGGTTTCGCATTCGCCGTCGTCAACGTGCCGAGCGTTTCCACCTGGGCCGGCTTCGGCTCAGCACTGCGGGAGTGGCTTTCCGTGCCGGTACGGCTCAAGTGGTTCAACATCACCATGGCAGTCTTGCTCGTTGCGAGCCTCTGGCCGATGCTGAAGTGAAGGAGATCGTCATGTCTACAGACCATCATCATCACGACCACGATCACGAGCACCACCACGACAACCGCTACACTGACATGCAGGCTCGGGTGAGGGCGCTGGAGACGGTGTTGACGGAAAAGGGCCTGATCGATCCGGCGGCGATCGATGCCATCGTCGAGACCTACGAAACGAAGATCGGTCCGCGCAACGGCGCCCATGTGGTGGCCAGGGCCTGGAGCGATCCGGATTTTTCCGACTGGCTGAAGCGGGACGCGACGGCGGCGATCGCGAGCCTCGGCTATACCGGGCGGCAGGGCGAGCATATGCGCGCCGTCTTCAACACGCCGGACACGCATAACCTCGTCGTCTGCACGCTCTGCTCCTGCTATCCCTGGTCGGTGCTCGGCCTGCCGCCGGTCTGGTACAAGGCGCCGGCCTATCGCTCGCGCGCCGTCATCGATCCGCGCGGCGTGCTTGCCGAATTCGGGCTCAGGCTGCCGGAGGCCAAAAAGATCCGCGTTTGGGATTCGACCGCGGAACTGCGCTATCTCGTCATTCCCGAACGTCCGGAGGGGACTGGGGGTATGAGCGAGGAGGAACTCGTCAAGCTCGTCAGCCGCGATGCGATGATCGGTACGGCGATTGCGGGGGCCGAATCCGAGGAGGGAAGGCCATGAACGGACCTCACGATCTCGGTGGGCAGATGGGTTTCGGACCGGTTTCGCCCGAAAGGGACGAGCCCTATTTTCATGCCGAATGGGAGAAGCGGGCACTCGGCATCACGCTTTCCTGCGGTGCTTTCGGCGTCTGGTCGATCGACGAGAGCCGGCACGCACGCGAAAACGTGCCCCCGGCGGACTATCTCGCAGCGAGCTATTACGAGATATGGACGCGGGCGCTGGAAGTGCTGCTCGAACGGCATGGGTTCGCAACGCGGGCGGAGATCGATGCCGGCCATAAGCAGATCGAGCCCGCGAAGCCGAAACGCATCATGACGGCAGACATGGTTCCCGGCGTGCTTGCGAGCGGTGGGCCATGCGACAGACCGGTGGAAGCGGAACCGCTCTTCCAGCCTGGAGACAGGGTGCGGACGAAGAATTTCAATCCCGCGACCCATACGCGGCTGCCGCGTTACGCCCGCGCCAGGACGGGCGTCGTGGAGGCGGTCCAAGGATTTTACGTTTTTCCGGACGACAACGCCCATGGCAAAGGCGAGAACCCGCAATGGGTCTATACGGTCGTCTTCGACGGCGGTGAGATCTGGGGCGAGGGTGCCGATCCAACGCTCACCGTTTCGATCGATGCCTGGGAGAGCTATCTTGAGCGGGTGTGACGTTCCGCCCGAACTTGCGCGGTCTCCGGGGCTCCCGAAGTCACCGGAAGGCGATCCTGTATTCCCCGAGCCCTGGGCGGCGGAAGCCTTCGCCATGGCCGTGCATCTCAACGAGAGGGGGCTGTTCACCTGGGGCGAGTGGGCCGAGGCACTTTCGGCCGAGGTGCACAAGCCCGGACGCGCCGAAGACGGCAGCGACTATTTCGACCGCTGGGTCGCGGCCCTCTCCGGTCTCCTGGTGGAGAAAGGCGTTGCCGACGCCGGAACCATTCTGGCTCTGCAACAGAGCTGGCAGCGGGCGGCAGAGGCGACGCCGCACGGCAAGCCAATCGAGCTTGCCAACGATCCGCTGCGGTGAGGCTCTGCAGCCCTCGTCTGGATCTGCCCTCTCTCATGATCGGTTGTATATCCCCTTGGTTAGTCGAAGCTATTCCTGAATTTTCGAAAACTTATCCCTTGAGCTAAGTTTTCGAAAATGATACTTAGCCTCATGGAGAACTATTCAAGCCAACTGGATGACGTCTTTCAGGCCTTGGCCGACCCCACTCGAAGGGCGGTGCTCGGGCGGTTGGGTCATGGGCCGGCAAGCATCAGCGATCTTGCGGCCCCCTTCGACATGGCGCTGCCTTCCTTCATGAAGCACATCCGTTTCCTGGAAGGGAGTGGCCTCATCCGCACGCGCAAGGAAGGTCGGGTGCGTACCTGCTCGCTGGAGAGGGCGCGATTTGCGATGCTGGAGGGCTGGCTTTCCGAACAGCGGGCGATCTGGGAAGCCCGCACCGACCGGTTGGAGCAGCTCGTTCTGGCGAAAGAGGAATTCCTTCGGGCACAGCAAAAAAGGGAGCAAGGTAAATGACGCGGGATTTCAATCCGGATCTCGACCTCACCATCTCGCGGATCATCAGGGCACCGCGCGCGGCTGTCTGGGACGCCTGGACGGACCCGGCGACCTTCGAGCAATGGTGGATCCCGGCGCCGGCGCTCTGCAAGGTGGTTGTCATGGATATCCGGCCGGGCGGCGCCTTCGAAACCCGGATGAGCGAGAACGGCGGCGAATTCGTGCCGCATCTCAGCGCCTGTTTCCTGGCCGCCGACGCGCAGGAGCGGATCGTCTTCACCAATGCGCTGACCGGCGGCTGGCGCCCGGCGGAGCATCCCTTCATGACGGCGATCACCACCTTCAAGGACCATGCCGAGGGCACCGAGTACGCCGCCCATGTGATGCACAAGAGCCCTGAGGACCGGAAGATGCACGACGAGATGGGCTTCTTCGACGGCTGGGGCACGGTCATCGAGCAGTTGGCCAACCTGGTCGAACGGCAGCAGTGAAACATAAGCCCAGCCTGGTCAGAACAGCGCAATGTCCGGTTTGGTCAGCATCAGCCAGAAAATAACGATAACGGCGAAGAAGGCTGGAAAACCGCAGGCGAACCAGATGCGGTAGAGGCGGAACCATTCGGCGGGCAATGGCGCGGAACTCTTCATGGCGAGGCGGGCGAGATCACGCAGCCGGATCTGTATCCAGACGACCGGCAGCCAGAAGAAACCTGTCACCACATAGAGAATAAGCGACAGCGCGATCCAGCCTTCGGTCAGCGACCAGCCGATGTGGCTCGCCAACAGATAGCCCGTGATCGGCTGCAGTATGACGGCCGTGGCCGTGAATACCGTATCGGCAAGCACGACCGTGCCGGCCGTGTGGGCGATCAGTTTCGGGTCATTCGTCCTGCGGGCGACTACCATGAAGAAGGCGATGCCCGCCCCGGTTCCGAGCAGCACTGCGGCTCCGATGACGTGGACAAGACGCAGCAGGTTTTCGATATCCATCAGCGTTCGTCCAGAATGGCGAGCGAGACGAGCGTGAGAACGATCGACGGCAGAACCTTGACCAGGGGGCCGAGCGGATCGAGCCAGAGCTGCGGTTCCAGGAGCGTGCCGCCGGCGAGATAAGCAAGGCTGACGGCAATCATCCCGGCCAAGGCCTTTCGCGCGAAGGGACGAAAGAGGACGGCAAGCCCGAGCAGCATATCGATCAGGCAGGTGACGATCGTCAATGTCGTCGCCGCGGAGGCGGACAGGAAGGGCGGGAAATGCATGGCCGCCGCATTCAGGTCGAAGAGCGGGATTGCGCCCGATAGCAGCCAGAAGAGCGCCAGCGTCACAATCACGACCGGCTTCATGAGATAGAGTCGCGCGAACCAGAGGTCCTGCACGCCGCTTGGGTGACCGGCGAGCGTCGCTGCGGCATCCGCCAGACTAAGGCCGGCCGGCTGCAACCTTGTGCTGACGACGCCTTCCGACATGACCGCCATGGCCGTGGAGCGCAGCGGAGAGCGCCAACCGAGCCGGCCGGCGAGATCGGCAGCAAGGCTGACAGGCATCGCCACGGAAGCAGGCAAAGGGATGATGCGTGCAGGAGGCAAACCCAGCCAGGCGCGATGCATCCCGACCAGTTCCGAAAGCGTCAGTTTCCTTTCGGCGGCAAGATCGAGGTCACTGTGGAGAGGGATGCCGCCGCCGATTGCAAGAGATACGGATGCCGCCACGTCATCGAGCGAGACTGTTTCCACCGGTCTCTCCGCATGGACGAGCGGCAATGACGGGCCAGGGAAGCTTGCCAGCGATCTTAGAAGCGCTGTGCCGCCATGGGCATTGCGGCCGAGAACCAGTGCCGGGCGCAGGATGATGAAGGGCAGGGCGCTTGCGGCGAGAGCTTCGTCGGCCCGGCGTTTGGTGGCGAGAAAGGGAAGGTTTGCCGCCGCGCCGTCCGTTCGGGCGGAAATCTGGATGATAAGCCTGCCGCCTGCCGCCTGCGCCGCCTCGTAAAGCGCCAGCATGGCTCTTTCCTGGGTGGCGGCAAGATCGTCCGAAGGGCCGTCCTGAAGGGCGCCGGCGCAATTGACGATGACATCCTGATCTTCGATCAAGGGACGCCAGGCGGCAGCCGAAAGTTCCGAGAGATCGGCCTTCACCCATTCGGCTGCAGGCCACTTGCGGCAAGCCCTCTGTGGATTTCGCCCGAGCCCGGTAACGTGGTGTCCCTCGGCCGCGAGCCGTTGCAGGATCGCGGAGCCGATGAAGCCGGTTGCGCCGAGAATCAGAATGTTCATGCCGCATCATAGGCGGTCCGCGGAGACTGAACAGCGACGGGCGCCAAAGGCGGCGATTTCCGTGCGCTTCTCTGACTCCGATTCCTCTTTCGTTCTTTTTCGGTTGCGATTTCTCCTCGAATCCTGCCAAGTCGCGGTCATGCAATTTGCACCGCAACAGGATGAGGCTCTCAAGGCCGTTTCGCGCTGGCTGAAAGAGGGACGCAGCCAGATCTTTCGGCTGTTCGGTTATGCGGGCACCGGCAAGACGACGCTTGCCAAGCATTTCGCGGAGAATGTCGACGGCGACGTTCTCTTCGCGGCCTTTACGGGCAAGGCGGCGCAGGTGCTGCGCTCGCGCGGCGCCCGCAACGCCAAGACCATCCATTCGCTGATCTACCGGCCGCGCGGCGAGGAGGCGGTGGAGGACGAGGAAACCGGCAAGACCTCCATCGCGCCAATGTTTTCCATCAACCGCCAGAGCCCCGTCGCCAAGGCGGCGCTGATCATCATCGACGAATGCTCGATGGTGGACGAGGCGCTCGGCCGCGACCTGATGAGCTTCGGCACGCCGATCCTGGTGCTCGGCGACCCGGGCCAGCTGCCGCCCGTCTCCGGCGGCGGCTTCTTCACCGAAGAGGAGCCGGATTACCTCCTCACGGAAATCCATCGCCAGGCCCGCGACAACCCCATCATCCGGCTCGCAATGGACGTGCGCGAGGGCAAGGAGATCATGTATGGCGATTACGGTACGGCCAAGGTGATTTCCCGCAACGAGGTGACCCAGCCGCTGGTGCTGGAGGCGGATCAGGTGCTGGTCGGCACCAACAGGACCCGCAAGCGCTACAATCAGCGGCTCCGGGAATTGAAGGGTTTTACCGCGGAATATCCGCAATCCGGCGACAAGCTCGTCTGCCTCCGCAACGACCCGGCCAAGGGCCTGCTCAACGGCTCGCTCTGGCAGGTGATGAGTTCGTCGCGGGAGACGGTGAAACCCGGCATCAACCTGATGATCCGTCCGGAAGACGACGACATGGACCGGGGCGCCGCCAAGATCAAGCTCCTGAAGCAGGCCTTCGAAAGCGAGGAGGAAATCCCCTGGTCGACCCGCAAGCGCTACGACGAGTTCGACTATGGCTATGCGCTGACCGTGCACAAGGCTCAAGGGTCGCAGTGGAACAACGTCGTGCTGTTCGACGAGAGCTTCGCCTTCCGCGACACGCGCGAGCGCTGGCTTTACACCGCGATCACCCGCGCCGCCGAAACGCTGACCGTGGTGCGCTGATCAGTTCGAAACGATGCCGAGCAGGAGCGCCTTGGCGACCGCCTGATAGCGGTTGGTCGCCTCAAGTTTTTGGATGATGCCGTCTTCCATCGCCCTGAGCGTCTCGAATTCGAGATCGAGAGCGCGGGCAAGGCGCGGCGCGGAATAACCTTCCGCCATCAGCGCGAGGCACCGCTTTTCCATGTCGGTCAGCGGCGGCGGGGCGGGCCTGGAGGTTTCCGGCGTCTCTTCCTCGCCGCTCAGCAGGGTTTCGATCTGCTGCATCTGGCGGTGAATGTTGGATATGTCCGCCGTCAGCTCCCGCTTGCGGCGCGCCAGCGCGCTCTGGAAGATATTATCGGCTTCGGCCTGCGATGTCGCAGCGGCGAGTTCCTCCATCAGGTCCTGGATTACCGCGACCGGAATGCCGATCTCCCGGCAGGCATTGATGACGGCCATGCGCCGGATGTCCTTAGCGCCGTAGACGCGCATGGTGCCTGAGCGCCTTGCGGCGAGCAGGCCTTTTTCCTCGTAGAAATGCAGGGTGCGATGGGTGACGCCGAACAGGTCCGCCATCTCGGCGATCGCCACCGGCTTTCCGGGCATTTCGAAGGGTAGGAATATCCGCGGCAGAAAATCGGCATGGTCGGAGGCGGTCGAGACGCCGTCTTCGGATCCTGTCCGATCGGTGTCGCTGCGTATCGGGCGCTCTTGATCCTGCGGAATGGCTTCCTTGGTCAATTTGCCTCCTTAGGTGCGCCTCCGCGCCAAGCCCGCGGGCAAATCCGGCAAATTCCATTAGCAATACGTTACTTAGAATTTCGGAAAATGATAGCCCCGGTGGTTCGCTATTCCCGCTTATGAAAACTCTTGATAGATGCAATTGCCCAAAGTCGGTGGTCATCCGCCGGCACATGGCCTAAAAGCGGGGCGATTTCTGAAGACGGGATATCGCCATGCCGACCAAGCTTTCCGTGAACCTCAATGCCGTCGCGATGCTGCGCAACCGCCGCGATCTGCCCTGGCCGAGCGTCGAGGGACTGGGGCGCATTGCGCTCCGGGCGGGCGCTGCGGGGCTCACCGTGCATCCGCGCCCCGACCAGCGGCATATCCGCTTTTCCGACCTGCCGGTCATCCGGGCGCTCATCGATGACGAGTTCCCCGGGGCCGAGTTCAACATCGAAGGCTATCCGAGCGAGGATTTCCTGGCGCTCTGCGAGCGGATCGAGCCGGAGCAGGTGACGCTGGTGCCGGACGAACCAGCCCAGGCGACTTCCGACCACGGCTTCGATTTCCGGGCGCAGGGGGAACTCCTGAAGCCGATCGTCGCCCGGCTGAAAAAGAAGGGCATGCGGGTGTCGCTGTTTGCCGATGGCGACGGCGATGTTGAGGCGGTGAAGCTCGCCCGTGCGACCGGCGCCGACCGGATCGAGCTCTATACGGGACCTTATGGCGGCTGCCACGACAATCCGGAGCTTGGTGCGGAAATCCTCGAAAAGCTGGGGCAGACGGCGGATGCCGCCCTTGCGGAAGGGCTTGCTGTCAATGCGGGGCACGATCTGACGGTTGCCAACCTGCCGGCGCTCGTCAAACGCATTGCGAAGCTCGCCGAGGTCTCCATCGGCCACGGACTGACGGCGGACGCGCTGGAATACGGCATGGCGGAAACCGTGCGCCGCTTCCGCCGAGCCTGCGGCCAGACGGTTTAAGCCGCCGAAAGCTTGGCTTCGCTCAGGTCCAGCTCCCAGGTCTGGCCGTTGCATTCCGGGCCGAACATGGCATGCCTCTCCTCGGAGACAAGCCGGAAACCTGCCTTTTCGTAGATGTGGATCGCCGCCGTCAGGATGTCGTTGGTCCAGAGCGACAGCTTCTTGTAGCCGGCTAAGGTCGAGAACTTGATGCATTGCTCGACCAGCGTTCGGCCGAGCCCGAGGCCGCGGACGGACGGGTCGAGATAGAGAAGGCGCAGTTTTGCCGTGTCGCCGCCGCCATCCGCCACAAGCACGGAGCCAACTCTTTGTCCGTCGCGTTCGGCGATCCAGCAACGCTCGCGTTCCGGATTGAAATTGGCGATGAACTTGCCGGCCACTTCTGCGATCAACGCTTCGAATTTTTCATTCAGGCCATATTCCCGGGCATAGGCCGTGGCCTGCGCCTCGATGAGCCAGCCCATGTCGCCGATGCGGTAAGGCCGCATGATGACGGGCGCGGGCGGGGTTGCCGTGGAGGGATCGAGGGTCACCCGGATCGCCTGCATTGCGCCGACCATCCTTGCCTGTCCGGCTTCGTCGACGTTCCGGAGGTCGTCGGCGATCTGCTGGCGGGAGCGTTCGCCGAGCGTCTCGTAGATCTCCCGCCCCTTTTCGGTGATATTGAGGATCTGGCTGCGCTTATCGGCCGGATCGGGTTCACTTTCGATGAAGCCAGCCTCGCGGAACTTTTTCAGGATACGGCTCAAATAGGCAGGGTCCAGCCCGAGATCGCGGTTGAGTTCCGTTGCGGAGACGCGCTCGCGGGCTCCCATTTCATAAAGAATGCGTCCCTCGGTGAGGGTGTAGGGCGTGGCCAGGTAATCCTTGGCGAGTACGCCGATCTTGTTCGTATAGAAACGGTTGAAGGCGCGAATGGTCTCGATGGTTTCGGGCGCGATCATGAGCAGAATCTCCTATGTAGGAGACTCTGTCCAATATTTATTTGACGGAGTCAAATAAATTAAGCGGCAACCTGATCGATCGTGTTTTCGCCCAGGGCGAAATCCACGGCCGCTCTGGCGTGAATCGCCGTCGAATCGGCGCAGGGGAGCGGCAGGTTTTCCGGGTCGAGCAGAAGGCAGATTTCCGTGCAGCCGAGGATGATGCTGTCGGCACCTTCGGCCTTGGCCTTCTCGATCATGGCGATCGCCCGGGCCCGCGACGCATCGAGCACCGTGCCGGCGCAGAGTTCGCCGAAGATGACGTTGTGGATGTCGGTGCGGTCATCGGGATCCGGCACCATGACGTCGATACCGAGCGTCTTCATCCGCTCGGTATAAAACCCGTGCTCCATCGTATAGCGGGTGGCGAGCAGGAGCGGGCGCCTCAGCCCCCGGGATTGCAGCGCCCTGGCCGTCTCGTCGATGATATGGACGAGGGGAATATCGACGGCGGCCTGGACCTCGGAAGCGACGAGATGCATGGTGTTGGTGCAGATCAGCACGCATTCGGCGCCGGCGGCTTCAAGGCTCACGGCGCTTCTGGCGAGATGCCTTGCCGCCTTGTCCCAGCGGCCGGCCTTCTGCATTTCGACCACTTCGGCGAAATTGACGGAATGAAGGAGAAGATCGGCGGAGGCGAGACCGCCGAGGCGGTCCCGCACCATTTCGTTGATCAGGCGGTAGTAGACGGAAGTGCTTTCGAAACTCATCCCACCGATCAGACCGATCTTGCGCATCATTTTCTCCGATTTTGATAAAAATTAGATTATTGATCTAATTACATCGGATTCTTTAGATTTGCAATCCGGCGATTGGCGGCCTGCGTCAGGCGGTCAGCGCCGCTTTCTGCGTTTCGAGGTAGGCGGCGAGGGCCTGCGGCTTTGCACCGGTCAGCTTTTCGAAATCGCCGGTCACCAGATCGAAGTTGCCCGCACGGATGTTGGCATCGGCCGAAACCAGCATCTTGGCCACGAAATCCGGCAGGCCCGCGCCGGTCAGGCCCTGGGTGAGCTGCTCGTCGGTGACATGCACGACGTCGAGCGGCTTGCCGGCGGCTTTGGAGACGCGTGCCGCGATCTCTTCCGCGTTGAGCGATTCGGGACCTGTGAGGGTGAGTATCTGATTGCCGGCCGGCGGATCGGCGAGCGCCGCCGCAGCCGCGCGGGCGCAGTCGTCCCGGGTGATGTTGGCGACCTTGCCCGTTCCCATGGCCGTATACCAGGTGCCGACCTTTAGATTGTGCGGCATCGACATCAGGTAGTTGTCGTCGTACCAGGAGTTGCGCAGGATCGTGTAGGACGTGCCGCTCGCTTTGATCGCTTCCTCGGTGCCAAGATGGTCCGGAGCGAAGCTGACCAGCGATCTGTCCGGGTTCGGCATGGATGTGTAGACGATGTGCCTGACGCCGGCCTTGGCCGCCGCGGAAACGGCTGTCTTGTGCTGCGCGATACGCTTGCCGGGAGTCGCCAGCTCGTCCGTCGAGATGATCAGCACGCGATCGATGCCCGTGAAAGCCTTCACCAGACCAGCTTCGTCGTCGAAATCGGTAGCGCGCGTCTCGATGCCTTTGGCCGCGAATTCCGAAAGCTTTTGAGGATCGCGGCTGGCGGCAACGAGGTTCCCGGGCGCGACCTTCGACGTCTCCAGAAGGTGACGCAGGACCGCGCGGCCGAGTTTTCCCGTGGCGCCGGTGACGAGAAGTCTGGTCATGAGCATTTCCTTTCAACCATTGGACCGGCGCGTTAGCGCGGTACTGAATATTAGTCTCAAAAAGAGACCAGCGCTAGAATAGGAATTGACGCCGTGCTGTAAAGGAGGCAGTTTTTAGGGAGATCGTTACTTCGAGGGAACCACCCATGGTCCTGCATACGGCAGAGAAGCCTCGCCTCAATGAAAAGGAATGCGGCACGAGCGGTTGGGACGCGGGAAATTGCCCGGTCCGCAACGTGATCGACCGGATCGCCGGCAAATGGTCGACGCTGCTTCTGGAGGCCCTGGCGCGCCAGCCCTATCGCTTCGGAGAGCTGCGCCGGCTGGTGCCGGACATCTCCCAGCGGATGCTGACCCAGACGCTGCGCGACCTGCAGCGCGACGGCTATATCGACAGGCAAGTCTTTCCGACCAAGCCGCCGAGCGTCGAATACCGGATGACGGCGCTCGGCCATTCGCTCTTCGAACCGCTTTCCAAGGTTTTGAAATGGGCCGAGGAAAACCACCCGGCCGTAAAGGCCGCGCGTCAAAAGTTCGACGAGGGCGAGCTCTCGTGATGTGAAGCGGCGGTCCGGAGGATTGCTCAGAAACTCTTCGCTAGAGAATGCAGCGCGGTTGCAAATTCGCCGGGAGCTTCCTGCGGCAGGTTATGGCCCACACCGGCAACGATCCGCCGCTCATATGAAGCAGTGAAATGCTCCGCATCATGATCGACGGGAGTGGGCGGATCGACCCCGTCATCGGCGCCCTGCATGACGATAGCCGGTATTGCAATGCGCGGCTGCTTCGCCAGACCGGCCTCTATCGCCTGTAAGGCGGGGTCCCCTGGAATGCCCCCAAAGCGATGGCGATAGGAATGAATGACGATCTCGACAAAGTCGGGATTGTCGAAAGCCGCGGCAGTGCGATCAAAGGTTTCGCTGTCAAAAGCCCATGTCGGAGACCACAGTTTCCAAATGAAATGGCAGAGATCGCGGCGATTTTGCTGTAATGCCTTTCTGCCGCGCTCCGAATGGAAATAATATTGGTACCAGTATCGAGCCTCTTCCTCCGGCGGGACCGGGTTTCCCGCGCGCGCGATATTCTGGATGTTGTAACCGGTGCCGCAACTGACCAGGCCGCGTACGCGCTCCGGCCAGAGAGCGGCGACGATGCAGGCGGCACGGCCGCCCCAGTCATATCCTCCAAGAACGGCGTTTCCGATCGAGAGCGCATCCATCAGTGCGAGTAGATCCGCGCCCAGAGCCGCTTGCTCACCGGAACGGGGAGTTTCGGCCGAAAGGAAGCGTGTCGGTCCAAAGCCTCTGAGAAAGGGGACAATGCATCTATGGCCCAGGGATGCCAGGCGTTGGACAACGTCGTCATACGCATGGGCATCATAGGGAAAACCATGAAGAAGAATGGTCGGTAATCCATTCCTGGGTCCTGTTTCAAAGTATGCGACTTCCAGAACGCCGGCAGTTACCGTTTTCATAGCCGATCTCGCTTCGATGTCGATGAAAGTGACTGTTGACAGGATCGCAAAACCATACTTTTGCGGCAATCGAATTCGGCAGGTCTCCGAAAAGAAGAGAGCCGCTTGCAGCGGGTTCCTGCAAGCGGCTCCTCCACATTTCAGCCAGGACGGCCCGCGCGTTACTCTTCGGTTTTATCAGGCCGCAAGCGAGGCCATGTCGATGACGAAGCGGTAGCGGACGTCGCTCTTCAGCACGCGCTCATAGGCTTCGTTGACGTCCTGGATGGCGATCTTCTCGATTTCGGAGACAATGTCGTGCCGGCCGCAGAAATCCAACATCTCCTGGGTTTCCTTGATCGAGCCGATCATCGAACCGGACAGGCTCTTGCGGCCGGCGATGACGGAAAAGGCATGCACGGGCACGGCATGTTCCGGAACGCCCACCAGGACCATCGAGCCGTCGAATTTCAGAAGACCGAGATAGGCGTTCCAATCGATCGCCACGCCGACCGTGCAGATGATCAGGTCGAAGGTGCCGGCGAGCTTCGTGAAGGTCTCGGCATCGCCGGTCGCGTAATATTCCCTGGCGCCGAGCTTCAGGCCATCTTCCTTCTTCGAGAGCGTCTGGGAAAGCACTGTGATATCGGCACCCATCGCAGAGCCCAGCTTGACGCCCATGTGGCCGAGCCCGCCCATGCCGACGATCGCGATCTTCTTGCTGGGACCGGCATTCCAGTGGCGAAGGGGCGAATAAAGCGTGATGCCGGCGCAGAGCAGGGGGGCTGCGGCTTCGAGCGGCAGGTTGTCCGGGATCGACAGGACGTAGCCTTCCTTGACGACGATCGAGTCGGAATAGCCACCAAGGGTCGGCGTCTTTCCATCGGCCTCGACATCGTTGTAGGTCTGCACGAGGCCGGGCAGATACTGCTCGTAGTCGAGATCGCGGGCGGCGCACTGGGTGCAGGAATCGACGAAGCAACCGACGCCGACCCGGTCGCCGATCTTGAATTTGGTCGCCGACGAGCCGACAGCCGTCACTGTGCCGACGATCTCGTGACCCGGGACCATCGGATATTTCGACATGCCCCATTCGTTGCGCGCCTGGTGGATGTCGGAGTGGCAGACGCCGCAATACTCGATCGAAATGACCACGTCGTCGGCATTCGGTTCGCGGCGCTCGAAGGTGAAGGGCGTCAAGGGTTTCGACGCGTCGGTTGCTGCATAGCCTCTAGCAATAGCCATGGAGAGCTCCATTCATCTGTTGGTTCGGGAGGGAATTGGACGAGGCGGACTATGCCTCCGCGACGGGCAAGGGCGTTAGATCGATCCTGCGATCTTCTTGCACGATCCTGCAAAAGTGAGCGGGCCGGCTATTTGCGGACGGACAAAGGCATTTTAGATAGCAGCGGCATAAAGCCGTGCCGCCTGCAGAGAAGGGGTTTCCCATGACCTTGCCATTCACCCCCTATCAGGAAATAGCTTCGATCGCAGCCCGCTACACGTCGGGCGACGGCGAATATCAGACGGCTATCGAAGGCCTCGCGATCAGCCGCCGCTCCACGCCGAGCGTGCCTTGCCATGGCAGCTACCGTCCCTGTCTGGCCATGGTCATCCAAGGCTCGAAAAGCGTGGAGCTTGGAACGGATACGATCGATTACGGGCCAGGCCACTACCTCCTGACATCGCTTGACCTTCCCGTGGTCTGGCGCGTCGTCGAGGCGAGCCCGGAGACGCCGCATTTCTGCCTGACGCTCGCCATCAATAGCGAAAGGCTGCTCAATCTGCTCAGCCTTGACCATATGGAGCGGCCGTCCGCGTCTGCCGTCAGCCAGCGCGGGATCGCCGTCAACCATGCGACGCCGGAGCTTCTTGACGCTGCGGTGCGGTTGCTGCGCTTGCTCGATAATCCAGGAGACATCGCGGCGATGGCGCCGCTGATCGAGCAGGAAATTCTTTATCGCCTCCTCACGGGGCCGGCCGGAGGCCAGCTGATCAACATTGCCGTCGCCGACAAGCAAGGCAACAGAATCGCGCGCGCCATTGCCTGGCTTCGGGAAAATTTCGCTCAGCCGCTGCGTATCGAGGATATTGCGGAACAGGTCGGCATGAGCGTGTCCTCCTTCCATCATCACTTCAAGACGATCACCGCCATGACCCCGGTTCAGTACCAGAAGCGCCTCAGGCTTCACGAGGCCCGCCGCCTGATGCTGGTGGAAAGGCTCGATGCCGGCAATGCCGGCCACCGCGTCGGCTACCAGAGCCCGTCGCAGTTCAGCCGCGAATACAGCCGCCTCTATGGCCTGTCGCCGGCGCGGGATACGGAAGCGATCCGCGACAGCGCCGCAGCGGAATAACGTTCGTTGCTCCTGCGAAATATTTTCGTCCACCGAAGATAAAACGGCACGTCAAAAACAGGCTTGACGGCGGCATCGAATGCTTTATACGAGCAGAACCGTACCGTACGGTACGCAAGAGGATGCCGCTGTGAGACCCGACGCCGCCGATATGCCCGAATTTTCGCCCCGCCAGAACGCCGTTCTGGAGCAGGCGCTTCGGCTGCTCGTGCAGGGCGGGGAAAAGGCGCTGACGACCTCCGGCCTGGCGCGCGCCGCCAACTGCTCCAAGGAAAGCCTCTACAAGTGGTTCGGCGACCGCGACGGCCTTTTGTCCGCGATGATCGCCTACCAGGCGAGCAAGGTGCGCACCCATGAGCGTCCCGGCGAACGGCTGACAGCGGACCTCCTGCGCGAACATCTCGAACTTTTTGCCCGCGATCTGCTGGAGGTCCTGGCCGGCGACGTATCGCTGGCGCTCAACCGGCTGGCGGTGGGCCAGTCCAGCCGCGAAGGGTCCAAGCTCGGCAAGCTGCTGCTCGAGCATGGCCGCCGGCAGATCGACCGGCGCGCGATCGCGCTGATCGAACAGGGCAAGCGGGCAGGGCTCCTGCGTTTCGATAATGCGGACGCCGCCTATCACACGCTTTACGGCCTGATCGTTTCCGACCTGCATGTGCGCATGCTGCTCGGCGAGCCCGGCCTCAAGGACAATGCGCGCCAGGCCGAGAGGGCTGTGGAAGCCTTCCTGACGCTGCACGGCACGCAGAAGCAATCGGCGGATGCGCTGAGCGCTTTCGCTGGACGGTGAAAGACACCAACGGACACACGCATAGGGAAGGAAAAACGATGCGCGTTTATTATGATCGGGATGCCGACATCAACCTCATCAAGGCGAAGAACGTCGCCATCATCGGCTATGGCTCGCAGGGCCGCGCGCATGCGCTGAACCTGAAGGATTCCGGCGCCAAGAACGTCGCGATCGCGCTGAAGGCGGGTTCCGCGACCGCCAAGAAGGCAGAAGCCGACGGCTTCAAGGTGATGACCGTCGCCGAAGCCGCCAAGTGGGCCGACCTGATGATGATGGCGACCCCGGACGAACTGCAGGCCGACATCTACAAGTCGGAAATCGCTCCGAACATCCGCGACGGCGCCGCGATCGCCTTCGCGCATGGTCTCAACGTCCATTTCGGCCTCATCGAACCGAAGGCATCGGTCGACGTCGTGATGATCGCGCCGAAAGGCCCCGGCCATACGGTGCGCGGCGAATACCAGAAGGGCGGCGGCGTTCCCTGCCTCGTCGCCGTTCACCAGAACGCATCCGGCAATGCGCTTGAGCTCGCGCTCTCCTATGCCTGCGGCGTCGGCGGCGGCCGTTCGGGCATTATCGAGACCAACTTCAAGGAAGAGTGCGAAACCGACCTCTTCGGCGAACAGGTCGTTCTCTGCGGCGGTCTCGTCGAGCTCATCCGCGCCGGTTTCGAGACGCTGGTGGAAGCCGGCTACGCGCCGGAAATGGCCTATTTCGAATGCCTGCACGAAGTGAAGCTGATCGTCGACCTGATCTATGAAGGCGGCATCGCCAACATGAACTACTCGATCTCCAACACGGCCGAGTGGGGCGAATACGTCACCGGTCCGCGCATCATCACGGAAGAGACCAAGGCCGAGATGAAGCGCGTGCTGAAGGACATCCAGACCGGCAAGTTCACCTCCGAGTGGATGCAGGAATACCGTTCCGGCATGGCCCGCTTCAAGGGCATCCGCCGCAACAACGACGCCCACCAGATCGAGGAGGTCGGCGCCAAGCTGCGTGGCATGATGCCCTGGATCGGCAAGAACAAGCTGGTCGACAAGACCGTCAACTAAGCTTTCGGGACAGCCGAACATTTTTGGAGGCCGGAGCACCAAGTTCCGGCCTTCTTTCGTTTGCTTTCCGATTGGAATCTGACTAGACTCCTGACTAGTCAGATGGAGCTTTAAATGCGTCAATGGCCGGTTCAGGATGCGAAGGCTCGCTTCAGCGAAATGCTCGATGCCTCTCTGGAGCAAGGACCTCAGTTGGTTTCCAAGCGAGGAGAGCCGAAGGCGGTTCTCGTTTCGCTCGATGAGTGGGAGAGTCTCAAAAAGCGGGCCAAGCCGGATTTGAAGGAACTGCTTCTCGGGCCGGGACCGCGATTTGATCTGGAGCCCTTGCCGCGAGGCCGCTTGAAGCGTCGTTCTATTCCCGATCTCGACGAATGACACTCCATGTACATATTGGATACCAACATTCTTTCCGAGTTTCGACGGCGCAAGCCGCATGGGGCAGTCTTGGCGTGGCTTGCATCTGTCCCAAGTTCGTCACTTTATTTTGCCAGCATTTCCGCCGGAGAGATCCAGGCCGGTATCGAAATGACGCGGAGGAACGATCCCCAAAAGGCCGAAGAGATAGAGCAATGGCTGGATGCGATCATTGCCTCGGTCACTTGTCTCGACGCCAATGCCGACGTGTTCAGAGAATGGGCCCGCCTGATGCACGGTCGTTCGGATCACATGATTGAGGATTGCCTGATTGCCGCAACGGCTGTCGTTCACAGGATGATAGTCGTGACCCGTAATGTCAGGGATTTCGAGGATTTGTCGGTCCCCGTCCTCAATCCTTTCGAACACAAAACGTGATCAAAAACAGGGAGCAAACCAATAGGTCAGTATTGCTGACCTGTCGATCTTTCGGTAAAGATCGGGCATAGAAAATTGAAATAAGAGGAAACATTCCGTGCTTGATTGGGAACATATCTTCGCGACGCGCTCCGGCCGCATGCGCGCTTCCGAAATCCGCGAACTCCTGAAGCTTTTGGAGCGGCCGGACATCATCTCGTTCGCCGGCGGCATTCCCGATCCGGCGCTCTTTCCGGACCAGGCGTTCAAAGAGGCCTACTCGGACATTTTCTCCGGCGCACAGGTGAATTCTGCCCTGCAATATTCGGTGAGCGAGGGCTACAAGCCGCTGCGCGAATGGATCCGCGGCGAGATCGTCAAGATCGGCATCCCATGCGAGGTCGAGAACGTCTTCATCACCTCCGGCTCGCAGCAGGCGCTCGACTATCTCGGCAAGCTCTTCCTGTCGCCGAAGGATACGGCACTCGTCACCTGGCCGACCTATCTCGGCGCGCTGCAGGCCTTCAACGCCTATGAGCCGAATTACGACCAGCTCTCCTTCGGCAACCGCACGCCGGACGCCTATCGCGAGACGGCGGCCAAGGCCGGCGGCGCCGTGAAATTCGCCTATCTTTCGGCCGACTTCGCCAATCCGACCGGCGAGACCGTCGATCGGGCCAGCCGTGAAAAGCTGCTCGACCTTGCCGACGAGCTCGACATCGCGATCCTCGAAGACGCGGCCTATCAGCACCTGCGTTACGACGGCGAGGCGGTTCCGCCGATCCTGGCGCTCGACATTGCCCGCAAGGGCGGCATCGAGAACACCCGCACGATCTACAGCGGCAGTTTCTCGAAGACGCTGGCGCCGGGCTTGCGCGTCGGTTTCGTGGTCGCCGCCATGCCGGTCATCCGCAAGCTCGTGCTGATGAAGCAGGCGGCCGACCTGCATTCCTCGACGATCAACCAGATCGCCATCGAACATGTCGCCTCGCGCGGTTTCGACGCCCAGGTCGCAAAGATCAGGGCCGCCTACAGCAAGCGCCGCGATGCGATGCTGGCCGCGCTTGCCAAATACATGCCGAAGGGCACGAGTTGGACGAAGCCGGAAGGCGGCATGTTCGTCTGGGTGACGCTGCCCGCCGGCATGGACGGCGCCGACCTGCTCGCCCGTTCGATCGAGACGGAGAAGGTGGCCTTCGTGCCGGGCCAGGCTTTCTTCGCCGACCGCTCGGGCGCCAACACGCTGCGCCTTTCCTTCTCCTGTGCCGACGAGGCGATGATCAACGAGGGCATCCAGCGTCTCGGCCGGCTGATCGCCAATGCCGTTCCGGCTGCGGCCTGACGCCAGCGAGACCAGAGCCAGGGCTCCTGTCTCCGCCCGGGGACAGGAGCCTTTCCCCTTGCTTACAGGTGCCTGTGGAGAGCTTTCCGCTGTCATATACCTGTTAGGTGACTGTGTTTAAGCGGACCATACGTTCTCGAAAGGACCTCCGATGAAGAACCTTCTCTCCGCTTTCACCGCCCTCGTGGCCTTCGGCATGATCGCCGGCGCCGCTGAGGCCGCCGACCTCGTGCTCTATACCAGCCAGCCGAACGAGGATGCGCAGGCCACCGTAGACGGCTTCAAGGCCCTCAATCCCGGCCTCGACGTGCAGTGGGTTCGCGACGGGACGCCGCAGATCATGGCCAAGCTGAACGCGGAGATCCAGGCCGGCAATCCGGTCGCCGACGTTCTCCTGATCGCCGACACGGTGACGCTGGAGCGGATGAAGCAAGCCGGCCAGCTCCTGGCCTACAAGTCGCCGGAAGCCGCCAATTTCGACGCCGCGCTCTATGACGCCGACGGCTATTATTATTCCACCAAGCTGATAACCACCGGCATCATGTACAATACCCAGGCTGGGATGAAGCCGACGAGCTGGTCGGATCTCGCCAAGCCGGAAGCCAAGGGCCTCGTCACCATGCCGAGCCCGCTTGCTTCGGGTGCCGCACTCATCCACGCCCAGACGCTTGCCGGCGTTTCGAGCCTCGGCTGGGATTACTACAAGAACCTGAAAGCCAATGGTGCCGTCGCTTCCGGCGGCAACGGCGCCGTGCTGAAATCCGTCGCCTCGGGCGAGAAGGCTTACGGCGTCGTCGTCGATTACATGCCGCTCCGCGAGAAGGCCAAGGGCGCGCCGGTCGAGTTCGTCTTCCCGACGGAAGGCGTTTCCGCCGTCACCGAGCCGGCCGCGATCCTCGCCTCCACCAAGCATGCGGACACTGCCAAGAAGTTCATCGACTATCTCCTGTCCGAGAACGGCCAGAAGGTCGCGGCGAAGCTCGGCTATATCCCGGCCCGCAAGGGCATCGATCTGCCGGCCGGCTATCCGGCTCGCGACCAGATCAAGGTCCTGCCGATCAACGCTTCGGAAGCGCTCAAGAGCTCCGAAAAGGACGTCAAGACCTTCGCGGATATCTTCGGCATCAAAGGCTGATATAAGCGCCTCATGGCACAATCCGGAAATCGGGGAAACAGCCAGCCGCGCTGGCTGTTTCCCTTTGTGGTAACGGTGATCTTTTGTCTGAGCGCTCTGCCGCTCGGGCGGCTCGCGGCGACCGGCATCGCGTCCGCCATGCAGGGCGGTGCGCGTCAGCTTCTCTCCGATCCGGCGCTCTGGCAGGCAGTTTACAATACGTTGACCACCTCCTTCTTCGGCATGATCGCGGCGATCGTGCTCGGCGGCGGTTTCGCGCTGCTGCTGACGCTCTTCGACATCCGCGGCAAGACGGCGCTCGGTTTCCTCTTCATGCTGCCGACGATGATTCCGCCGCAGGTGACGGCGCTTGCCTGGATCGGCATGACCGGGCCGTCGAGCGCACTTTTGAAGGCGCTGGGCATGGCGCCGCCGCTTGGTTCGCCCCAGCCGCTCTATTCCATCGGCGGCATTGCGCTGCTCTACGGCGTGCAGAATGCGCCGCTCGTCTATCTTTCGCTCAGGGCGGGGCTCCTGGCGCTGCCGCGCGATGCGGTGGAGGCGGCGCGGCTTTCCGGCGCCTCGTCTGGCCAAGTGCTGAAGGACGTCATCCTGCCGCTTTCCCTGCCGGGTCTTGCCGCGGGTGCGGCGATCGCCTTCGTCTCCTGCGTCGGCAATTTCGGCATTCCGGCAATACTCGGCATTCCGGCCTCGATCTACACGCTGCCGACGCTGATCTATGCGAAATTCGCGGCCTTCGGTCCGGGGACCTTTGCGGATGTCTCGCTGCTTTCGGGATTGATCGCCATCCTGTCGATCATCGGGCTCACCGTGGAGGAGAGGGTCCTGCGCGGCCGGGACTATCGAGTCATCGGACTTTCGGGGCAGGTGGCGGTATTCCGGCTGGGCGCTTGGCGATGGCTGACGGAGATCGCGCTTTGGCTGACGATCTTCGCGATCCTCGTCATGCCGCTCATCGCCCTTGTCGCAAGCTCGTTGGCACCTGCCTATGGCGTGCCGCTCAGCCCTTCGACCGTGACGATCAAGGCCTATGAGGAAATCCTCTTCCGGCAGGCGGTGACGCGGACCGCGTTTACCAATTCCATCACGCTGTCGCTCGCCACCGCGTTCGGCCTCCTGGTGGTGACCGTGCTGACGGGCTATTTCCTGGTGCGCGGCAGAAGCCGGTTTGCGCCGGTCATTTCGGCGCTTGCCGAAATCCCTTATGCATTGCCGGGCATCGTGCTGGCGGTCGCCTTCATCCTGCTCTTCGCGGCGCCCATTCCGATCATCGGCATTTCGATCTACGGGACGATCTGGATCATTCTGATCGCCTATTTTTCCAGTTTCTTCGCCGTCAGCCTGAAACCTGTGGTCAGCGCCTTCCGGCAGCTCGATCCGTCGCTGGAAGAGGCGGCCAGGCTTTCCGGCGCCGGTTTCGGCCGGCGGCTTGCGGATATCCTCGTGCCGCTGGTGGCGCCTGCGGCGGGCGCCTCGGTGATCCTCGTCTTCCTGATCGCCTGCAACGAGCTCACCGTTTCGGCGCTCCTCTGGTCGGCCGGCACCCAGACGCTCGGCGTGGCGATCTACAATCTCGACGACAGCGGCAGTTTCAATCTCGCCGCAGCCCTTTCCGTGCTCGTCGTCATCATGGTCGTGGTGATGATGCTGGCGCTGGAACTGATGGCGAAACGATTGCCGAAAGGTGTGGTGCCGTGGCGAAGCTGATTCTCAACCGCCTTTCCAAGACGTTTGATCTCGGCGGCAGGCCGGCGGTCAACCACGTGTCGCTCACGGTGCGGGAAGGCGGCTTCCTGGCTCTGCTCGGGCCTTCCGGCTGCGGCAAGACGACGGTGCTGAGGATGATCGCCGGCTTCGAACAGCCGACGGACGGTTCGATCCTGCTCGGCGAGCGGCTGCTTGCCGATGCGGGCGACATGGTGGCGCCGGAGCACCGCAACATGGCGATGGTCTTCCAGTCCTACGCGCTCTGGCCGCATATGAGCGTTGCCGAGAATGTCGGCTATCCGCTGAAGGTGCGCGGTATTTCCGGCGAGAAACGGCAGCGGAAGGTGAAGGAGGCCCTTTCTGCCGTGAGGCTCGAAAGTTTCGCCGACCGGCGTCCGGCCGATCTTTCGGGCGGTCAGCGCCAGCGCGTGGCGCTCGCCCGCTGTCTCGTCACCGAACCGGACGTGGTGCTGCTCGACGAACCGCTCGCCAATCTCGACCGGCATCTGCGCCAGGAGATGGAGGAGACCTTTCGCGAGTTCCATGCCCGCTCCGGTGCGACGATGATCTATGTCACCCACGATCAGGCGGAGGCGATGGCGCTTGCGACCGACGTTGCCGTGATGTCCGAAGGCCGGCTGCTGCAGGTCGCGACGCCGGAAGAGATCTATGCGCATCCCGAAGGCCGGCTGGTCGGCGGGCTTGTCGGGCAGGGAGCGATCCTTTCGCTTCCGTCGCCGGAAGGTGACAAGAGGCTTCTCGACTGGCCGGCGATGCAGAGGCTGCTGACCTCGGAGGGAGATACGCCGCGCGCCGATATCCTCGTGCGCCCGCAGGACGTGGAGATCGCGGCTGAAGGCGT
The DNA here is from genome assembly GCF_051400715.1 of Neorhizobium descurainiae. Classification (NCBI taxonomy): domain Bacteria; kingdom Pseudomonadati; phylum Pseudomonadota; class Alphaproteobacteria; order Hyphomicrobiales; family Rhizobiaceae; genus Neorhizobium; species Neorhizobium descurainiae. Next base: position 98,614 of record NZ_JBLFFK010000016.1, on the reverse strand, counting down.
GCCCGTCGCCGTGCTTTCCGTGCTCTTCGAAGGCGAGCGTTACGCGCTGCGGCTTTCGCTCCCGGACGGGCAGGCGCTGCGCGCCTTCAGCCGCCGGCCGGTCAAGGCCGGAGATGCGCTTTCGATCGTCATCCGTTCCGCCTGGAGATTGTAGCCACGCCGCCGCGTGCCGGTTATGGTGCCGGCCAAAACAGGGAAACGTCGAATGCCGCTGCGCCTTGCCACCTTCAACATCGAAAACCTGATGACGCGTTTCGATTTCTCCGGCTGGCGCAACCAGCTCCGGCAGGACCGTGTGCTGAGGCTCTACGACGTCCAGGACAAGGCGATCTATCAGCAGCTCGAACAGGCCCGCATGATCGCCGAGACCGACGATACGCGGCAGCTTTCGGCGCTCGCCATCGCGGAAGCCGATGCCGACATCCTCTGCCTGCAGGAGGTCGATAGCATGCCGGCGCTGCAGGCCTTCGAATACGGTTACCTCTACCGCATGGTCGGCAATGGCTACCGCCAGAAATATCTCGTCGAGGGCAACGATTCCCGCGGCATCGACGTCGCGGTGCTGATGCGCGAGGAGACCCGCAGCGGCGAGAAGATCGAGGTGCTCGACGTTCGCAGCCATGCCATGCTGACCTACCGGGATCTAGGCCTGTTCAACGAGGAGCTGGCGCTCATCGGCCAGCCGCATGACAAGATCTTCAAGCGCGATTGCCTGGAACTCGACCTGAAGATCGGCGGCAGACCGTTCTCGCTCTATGTCGTGCATTTCAAGTCGATGACCAACGGCCGCGAGGGCGGCGATGGCCGGACGGGCACGATGGCGATCCGGATCGCGGAGGCCAAGGCGGTGCGGCACATCGTCGAGCGCCGGTTCGGCAAGGGCCGGACGGCGGACAAGAACTTCGCCATCTGCGGCGACATGAACGACTATCAGGAGAAGGTGCAGGTGATCGGCACGCGGCGCGAAGGCTATCGCTTCGAGCCGAGACGGGAAGAGGCGAGCGCGCTGGACGTGTTTTCGCATGACGGGTTTGTCGTGAACCCGGCCGAGCGCCGCGACGTGATGGACCGCTGGACGCTCTACCACGCCCGCGGGCCGGAGGAGCAGCATCTCTGCCAGCTCGATTACATCTGGCTGTCCCCGGCGCTCGCCGGGCACAATCCGGAGAGCGTTCCGGAGATCATCCGCGCCGGGCAGCCCTACCGCACCGTCTTTCCACCGGGGCAGGAGGTCGAGCGGTTTCCACGCATCGGCTGGGACCGGCCGAAGGCGTCGGACCACTGCCCCGTCGTCATGTCCCTGGAGCTGAAATGACCGTCGACCTTTCGGAGGATTTTTCCGGCTGGCCGCCGGAGAAGACCGTCTTTCACGTCGACCGGGTGAAGATGCGCATCCTGCCGGGCGAACATCCGCTCCATCTGGCCGAACGGGAGGCCATCGCCGAGAACTGGAAAGACGAGATTGCCGCCAATCCCGCCCTGTTCGACGGCCGGATGATCCTTCAGAGGCGGATCGGCCTGGCCCGGGACGGGATATTCAGCGAAGGCCATGTCATTCCGTTTTCCACCTTCCTCTGGTGGCGAAAGCAGCCGGAGCGGCATGGCGGCCTGCATATCTATGCCTATCCCGTGCTCGAATCCTGCGATGGCGCCCTCGTCGCGATCCGGATGGGAGCGCACACGGCCAATGCGGGCATGGTCTATTTCGCCTGCGGCTCCTTCGAACCCGAGGACGTCGCTGACGGCTATTGCGACCCGGAACGCAACATGCGGCGCGAAGTGCTGGAGGAGACGGGGATAGACCTGCGCGACGCTATCGCCAGCGACGGATATTACGTCGCCCACTTCCGGCGTGCCGTAACGCTGTTCCGTCTCTTCCGGTTCGAGCTGACGGCGGAGCAGATGATCGCCCGGATCGAGCAGCATATGCACGTGGCGGAGGACAAGGAGATCGCCGGCGCGGTGGCGATCCGCTCGGCCGATCACACCGCCTATCCCTACAATGTCGGCATGCTGCCTGTCCTGGACTGGTATTTCGGCGATGGGCAAAAACCGCGATGAACGGGGTTGCGCCAGACGGGCCGCTCGGGCAGTTTGGCGCCATCGAAAATTACGGGGGAGGTGCCGTTGGCCCGTCGCTACTGCATCTATGATGTCTTCACCGACAAAAAACTTTCCGGCAATCCGCTGGCGGTGATCTTCGACGGTGGCAGCCTTACCGATGAGGCCATGCAGGCGATCGCCAGGGAGATGAACCTCTCTGAGACGGTTTTCATTCAATCCCCGACGAATTCCGCCTATGCGGCGCGGCTGCGCATCTTCACGCCCGGCAGGGAACTGCCCTTTGCAGGACATCCGACGGTCGGCACGGCGGTGGCGCTCGCGGAACGCGATTACGGCGCACGCGAAGCGAACATGGATCTGGTCTGCGTGCTGGAGGAGAATGTCGGGCCGGTGCGCTGCGCCGTGCGGCTTCGGAAAGGCGAGGCAGGATTTGCCGAATTCGACCTGCCGAGAAAGCCGGCGCGGATCGACCTTCCTCTCGACCGGCAGGGCATCGCCGATGCGTTGAGCGTCAAGGCGAGCCATATCGGCTTCGAGAATCACGTGGCTTCGATCTGGAGCGCCGGCGTGCCTTTCCTGATGATTCCGCTGCACAATCTCGCAACCGTACAGAACCTGGAATTCGATCCGAGCCTGTGGGTGAAGGCGGCGCCTTTCGTGGAGGGCTCGCTGGCTTCCGCTTACGTCTATTGCCGGGGCGGGGTGCATCATCAGGCGAAATTCCATGCGCGCATGTTCTCTCCGGACATGGGGATTTCCGAAGACCCGGCGACCGGGGCCGCGGTCGCGGCGCTCTCCGGCGCGATCCGCCATTTCGATGCGCTGCCCGACGGCCATCATCCGGTCCTGGTGGAGCAGGGCGTCGAGATCGGGCGGCCGTCCTTCATCTACCTGCATATCGACGTGAAGGATGCGGAGATCGCCAGAGCCCGCATCGGCGGGCAGGCGGTCAAGCTTGCGGAAGGCACGCTCGATCTCTAAGTCCGTTCCCTCCAAGATTGCCATATTGTGACGCATTAAGCCGTTGAAACAACGATCCTTTGCGCCTCGCAGGCGGATGGCGCCCAGATCCGTGCCGTCGTGCAATTCACCTTGGCGGATTTTTTGACCGGGTAGGCAAATAATTTTCGCCGAGCCGCTGGACAAGCCGGACGATCCCCTTTATACGCCCCTCACACCGCTGGCGAGCACGCCTCGCCGCAGACGGTTCTTGGGTGATTAGCTCAGTTGGTAGAGCAGCTGACTCTTAATCAGCGGGTCGTAGGTTCGAGCCCTACATCACCCACCACTTTCCTTCCGTTACCATACGCCGCTCGACAAGTGTCGGGCTGCAACCATTCGTGATTATGAGCCGGACGGCTTTCACCCTTTCGCCGGGAACTTCGGGGACGTCATCGGCATTTGACTGCGAAATGCGGAGCGTGGTCGTGAAGCCTGTCCTTCTGCTTTTGGCGAGTCTTGTGCTGGTGGTGCTGGTCTTCTTGAGCGGCGTCGTCATCACCGCCAATGTGATCGCCGAACCGGAACCGCACCGACTTGCCAATATGGATACGCCGGACCTCTGGACGTCCAAACCGAAACCAATCGACACGTCCAAACAGCATTATGAGCGAGTTCCGCCGGGAACGCCTTCGGCATCCATTGCCGCCGACGCTGAGAGGAAGCCGGATGCTCAGATGCCCGGGCAAGCTCCCGCCCCGCAGAGCGCGGCCGCGGCGCCGAATGCCGGAGCAGAGAACACGGAGATCGACGACATCGTTACGGGGTCGGTCGATCCGAAACCACCGGCGCGCATGGACGCGCGGGCCGCCGATATCGGCAATCCGCCGCAGCCTGCTCCTATGGTGAGTCCCGCGCATGCCGAGTGGTGTTACGCCCGCTACCGTTCCTACCGGGTGGAGGACAACAGTTATCAGCCCTATAACGGCCTGCGCCGTCAGTGTCGCCCGCCAGGCACGCGCCCGGATGTCGCGGCCGTATCATCGGAAGATCCGCAGCAGCGCGAATTGCGGGCGGTTCCGGACGAGGAAATGCCCGCTGACGACTTCGCCGATTATGCAGAACCGCGGACGATCGGGGGCGACGCGCCTGTCGGAGCGCATGAGGAATGGTGTTTTGTCCGCTACCGCTCCTACCGCGTCGAGGACAACAGTTGCCAGCCCTTCGACGGAAGTCCGCGCCGGCAGTGCCAATCACCTTACGGCTGATGCGCCCGCTTGCGCAGCGTGGACGAGGTTCTTCGCCATCATCATGTGGACGCCCTTGCAGACATTGACCGTCTGGGTGATCCTGAGATCGCCGGCAAGGCTGCAAAGCGTGTAGGCATCCTCGCGCGACAGGCCGCCCTTTTCCCCCAACAGCACGATCATGTCGCGCAGCGCCATGACGGCGCATTGGTCGAGGTCCGGGTCCATGCCCATGGTGATGTAGTGGGTGGGCGTTTCGGCGCGGGGATAGACGAAATCGAGGTCGTCGCGCACCGTGAGCTGGAACGTGCCGCGCAATGCCGTTTCGATCGCGGTGATGCAGACCTCGCCATCGCCCTGGGCGCCATGGCCGTCACCGCAGGAGAAGAGCGCGCCCTCGTTGAAGATCGGCAGATAGAGCGTCGTGCCGGCGACGAGTTCCTTGTTGTCGATATTGCCGGCATGGGCGCGCGGCATGATCGAGGTGATGCGGCCCCAGTTCGGCGGCGGTGCGACGCCCATGACGCCGAAGAAGGGTGCAAGCGGCAGGTCGAGGCCCCAGGGCAGGCGGCCGACATTCTTTTCCTGGTCGAGCGGGATGGTCAGCAGCCGCGTATTCTCGAAATCGTAGGGCAGGGTGCCGGCAAGCGGCCGGATGACGTTGTAGCCCCAGTCCTGACGCAGCTCGATATCGACAATCTTGACCTCCAGCACCTGGCCGGGCTTGGCGCCGCGCACGGCAACCGGGCCGGTCAGGATATGGCCTTGCATGATCGGCCGGCAATTCTCATGGATTTCGAAATGTTCGGGAAGGATGGTAAATCCTTCCTTCGGCAGCACCTCCGGCGGACCTGAGACGGTCTCGATCACCACCGTATCGCCGCTATCGATGGTCAGCACGGGCTCGCGCGTGGGGTCGAAATAACCCCAGGCGCAGGTTTTTGAAGACGCGGCGACGTGATGTTTCATGATCTGCTTCCCCTTGTTTGGCCAAGGGAGACTAACGGATTTTGCAGTGCAAGCCAGCCCGTCTCATGCCGTCTTGGGATGCGCTGCGGCGATCCGGCGTTCCGTCTGGCGCAGAAGGAGCGCCAGCACGAAGCCAAGTCCGGTTGCGCCGGCGATGTAATAGGGCGCACCCTGCCAGCCTGAAGCGGCGACGATCGAGGCGAGCAGCATCGGTCCGAAGACCTGGCCTATATTGGAGCCCTGCATGACGAAGCCGCTGAACGTGCCGACAAGGTCGCGGCGCGGCGCGTAGACCGGCAGCGAGCCCATGATCGTCGCCGGCAGGACACCGCCCGAAACGGCGTAGAGCACCGATGAGGCATAGCGCATCCAGAGCGGGAAGCCATGGCCGAAGACCACGAAGGCCGTCAGCGTCAGCATCACGCAGGGACCGGCGATCAGGATCCAGCGAGGCGCGCCCCAGCGGGCCAAGACGCCGCCGAGCACGTTGCCCACGCCGTTCGCCAGCACGGCGAGCGCGGTCATGATGGACGCGGCCGTCAGACCGATCCCCATCTCCTCGATCAGCAGCGTCGGCAGGAAGCCGAAGACGGACATGAAGCTCGCGCTGTAGGCGACGAAAATGCCTGAGAGGATCCAGGAAACGGGCCGGGACGCGGTGAGCCTGACGGACGCCGGCAGCGATGTCGATGGCTGGCCAGTGGTCTGCGGTTGCGCCGTTTTCATCGTCAGCAGCGCAAGCATGGGGATGAGGCTCAGGATCGCGGCGAAGACCCATGAGCCCTGCCAGCCGAAACTCGGCAGAAGGAAGGGGGAGAACATCATCATGACCGCAACGCCGACCGGCATCCACACGCCCCAGAGCGCCAGGGCGAGGCCGGTGTCGCGCGGATCGATCGAGGAGGCGATCAGGCCTGGTGCCGCAACGGAAACCATGATGAGGCCGACGCTTTCCAGAGCGCGGCTTGCAAAGAGCACCGGTTCGGAAAGCGTCGCGGCGCCGATCAGGCTGCCGGCAATGAGAAGCGCCAGGCCGAGGATCATGGATCGGCGGTGGGTCAGGTAGTCGGTGAAACGGCCGACGACGAAGCCGCAGGCGGCTCCGAGCGCGCTCACCAGCCCCATCAGCCAGCCGGCAGCCACCAGATCCATGCCGAGTTCGGAGCGCAGCAGGGGGATGGCGGGCGGTACCTTGCCGACATGCAGAGCGGCTGCGATGCCGCCCAGCACGGCGATTGCGACATGTCCCCAACGTGTCATGCTCAGAATATTCCGATTGCAAAATTCTCAAGCAACGCTTTATCACCCCCGCACGAGTCGAGGCATAAATTCCTGGGCGGAACGCATGATTTCTCGGCCCGCAGCGGTCTCAGCTCGCCTTGCGGATCTGCTCTCGATTGTCCTCGACCTTCAAATTCTGCACGAGCTTGGCGAGCCAATCGACAAAGACGCGCACCTTGTTGCTCAAATGCCGGGTCTGCGGATAGACGATGTAAAGGGGGAGGGATTCGCAGCGCCAGTCGGAAAGCACCTCGACGAGATCGCCTTTCTCCACGGCTTCCCGCACCATGAAACGCGGCGATTGCACGATGCCCATGCCGGAGACCGCCGCGTTTACATAGGATCGGGCATCGTTGACGGAGACGATATAACGCGGCGTAATCTCCAGCTCTTCATCGCCGCGGCGGAATTCCAGCGTCCTCACGCGTCCTGATTGGGCGTTCAGGTATCCGACGGAAAAATGGTCCTCCTCCAAGTCCTTCGGATGTTCCGGTACTCCTACGTTGCGGACGTAGAGAGGGGCTGCGTAGGCATGCATGCCGAGTTCGCCGACCTTGCGGGCGATCAGCGACTGGTCTGTCGGGGTCCCGGCCCGCAATGCGCAGTCGACGTTTTCGGCGATATAATCGACCAGTCGGTCGCCGACGCCTATATCCAGCCGGATCTGCGGATAGCGTGTGTAGAAATCGCAGAGCGACGGAACGACCAGCAGATCCGCAAAGGCGCCTGCCATTTCCACACGCAATCGTCCGGACGGCTGTGTCTGGGAATTCGACATGCTGCCGTCGAGCTCATCGAGTTCGGAGAGGATCTGCGTCGCCCGCTCGTAATAGAGCGCGCCGTCGGTCGTCACCATCACCCGGCGTGTCGTGCGGTTGAGAAGCGTCGTGCGCAGATGCGCCTCGAGGCTTTGAACGAGATTGGTGACCGTCGTCTTCGGCATATTGAGCGTCGCGGCGGCACGGGTGAAGTTGCCGGTTTCCACCACGCGGACGAAAACGCGCATCGCTGAAAGCTGGTCCATCTGAGCGCCCTCGCTGCATTGCGGCATTATTCTGAAATTTGGAACAGTGTTGTCGAATGCCGTGAACTTGTGGGATTTCGATCGAATAATAATATCAGGTTCAAGATCGACGGCAAGCACCCTTCCTCAATAGGGGTGCGGCATGGGATTTTTCAATGACGGCGCACTGGGAAAATATCGCATTCGACAGGTCGGTGAAGCCGCCTGTACCCATGCGTCTTTACGAGGGTGCGGCCGCGGGCAAGGCGCCGCCGCTGGTACTTTACCTGCGTGGCGGCGCGTTTCTGGAAGAAGGCAGGACCGAAAGCGAACGGCCGATCGGCAAGGCGCTTGCGGAAACCGGAGCCGTGGTCCTTGAAGCGGACTACAGCAGCGTTTCGCACAACGTGTTTCCGCAGGCAATGGAATGCGCCTTCATGGCGCTCAACTGCCTCGCCAGCCGTCGCAAGCAGTTCGGCAGCGCGAAATCGCAGCTTTTCATCGCCGGCGACGAGGCGGGCGGCAATGTCGCCGCCGGGGTGGCGCTCAAGGCGCGCGACCAAATGCCCGGTGAGCTCAGCGGCCAGATCCTGTTGTCGCCGATGATCGATCCGATGATGGCGACGACGTCCTTCCGCAAGGCCGACGAGATCGGCATGCGGGAGCGCTGGTCGGACGGCTGGAGCCATTACCTGCGTACCGCCTGCGTGTTCCAGCACCCTTATGCCGCGCCGTGTCTCTGTTCGCGGCTTTCGGGTGTCGCACCGGCGCTCGTCGTGACATCGGAGGACGATCCGCTGCGCGACGAGACGATCGCTTACGCCGAACGGCTTGCCGCTTCGGGCGTGTCGGTCAGAAAGAAGATTTTCCCGGCGAGCTGCGGCTGGACGGGCATATACAAGGACGGCAACGGGACATGGATGAGGACGCTCTGCGCCGAGTTCACCGGCTTCGTCCAGAAATTAAGTGCGTAACATATTGTATTTGAAGGAAGCTAACGGTCTCCTCCCAAGGCCGTAAGGAGAGTATCGATGACATCCAAGATCAAGAACTGGGCCCTGTGGGGCACCGGACTGGGCACGGCTGCGCTCATCGCAGGCGCCTCGGTCTATCTCGACCTGCCGCAGGGCGCCAATGCGGCGCCGGCAGCTGCAGCCGCGGCTCCGGCCGTTCCCGTGACGGTCGCCACCGTCGAGCCGCGCAACGTCACCACCTGGCAGGAATTCTCCGGCCGGCTGGAAGCCGTCGATCGCGTGCAGATCCGCCCGCGGGTCGCCGGCATCATTCAATCGGTGCATTTCCGCGAGGGTGGACTGGTGAAGCAGGGCGACCTGCTCGTCACCATCGATCCCGATCCTTATCAGGCGGCGGTGGCGCAGGCTCAGGGCCAGGTGGCCTCCGCCGAAGCCAGGGTCGAGCTCGCTCAGACCGAACTCGAGCGCGGCAAGAATCTCGCGGCCAAGAACACCATCTCGCAGAGCGATCTCGCCCAGCGCCAGAGCACCCGCAGCGAGGCGCTCGCCAATCTCCAGTCCGCCCAGGCGGCGCTGAAGGTGGCGCAGCTCAACCTCGATTACACGCAGATCCGCGCGCCGATCTCGGGCCGGGTCGGCAGGCTGGAGATCACCGTCGGCAATCTCGTGGCGGCAGGTTCGGAGTCCGCCGTGCTGACGACGCTGGTTTCGGCCGATCCGATCTATGCGAGCTTCGATGCCAGCGAAGAGCTGGTGACCCGGGCGCTCGCCGATCTTCCGGCCGAGAACGGCGTTCCGGCGATCGAACAGGTGCCGGTTGAAGTCAGCACGCTCGCCGACAACGGCACGCCGATCCGCGGCAAGCTTCAGCTCATCGACAACGAGGTGAACGCTTCGAGCGGCACGATCCGCGTCCGCGCCGTCTTCGACAATCCCGGCGGTCGCCTGATCCCCGGCCAGTTCGTGCGGGTCCGCATGGGCCAGCCGAAGGCTCAGGACCACCTGATGATCAGCGAGCGCGCCGTCGGCACCGACCAGGACAAGAAGTTCGTCTTCGTGGTCGATGCCAACAACACCGTCGCCTACCGGCAGGTGGAGCTGGGTTCGGCGGTCGATGGGCAGCGGATCGTCGAAAAGGGCCTGAACCCGGGCGACCGCATCGTCGTCAACGGCCTGCAGCGGATCCGTCCCGGCGCGGTGGTGGAGCCGCAGGACGAAGCCAAAGTGGCAACGAAGTAATCCGCTGACCGGCTCTTGCCGGCCAGCTTTCGCAAGACAGACATCAATCGCCTTTGTCGCCTGCAGCCGTCCGGCTGCGGGACGGGGGCTTTCCGTTTCTTGTTCAACCCCGGAGAGAGGGCTTTGACATGAATATATCCAGGTTTTTCGTCGACAGGCCCGTCTTCGCGGCCGTGTTGTCGATCCTCATCGTGGTGGCGGGCCTCATCGGCATGCGCGCACTGCCGATTTCCGAATATCCCGAGGTCGTGCCGCCGTCGATCGTCGTGCGCGCCAGCTATCCCGGCGCAAACCCGACCGTAATTGCCGAAACAGTGGCGACGCCGCTGGAAGAGCAGATCAACGGCGTCGAGGACATGCTCTACATGTCCAGCCAGGCGACGTCCGACGGCGTGCTGAACGTGACGGTCACGTTCAAGCTCGGCACCGACCCGGACAAGGCCCAGCAGCTCGTGCAGAACCGCGTCTCCCAGGCCGAACCGCGCCTGCCGGCGGAGGTTCGCGCTCTCGGTATCACGACGGTCAAGAGCTCGCCGGACTTCATCATGGTCGTGAACCTCGTGTCGGAGGCCGGCGACTACGACATCACGTACCTGCGCAACTACGCGACGCTCAACGTCAAGGACCGGCTCGCCCGCATCGAGGGCGTCGGCCAGGTTCAGGTCTTCGGCGCCGGCGACTATTCCATGCGCGTCTGGATCGATCCGCAGAAGGCGGCCGAGCATTCGCTTGCCGCCAGCGACGTCTCGAACGCGATCCGGTCGCAGAACGTGCAGGCCGCAGCCGGCATCATCGGCGCATCGCCGAGCCAGCCGGGCGTAGACCTGCAGCTCAACGTGAACGCCCAGGGACGTCTGAGGACGCCGGAGGAATTCGGCAACATCATCGTCAAGAGCGGCGAAAACGGCGAAATCACCAGGCTGCGCGACGTCGCCCGCATCGAGCTCGGCGCTGCCGATTACACGCTGCGTTCCCTGCTCGACGGCCGTCCGGCCGTTGCCGTGGCGGTTCTCCAGGCACCGGGTTCCAACGCGATCGAAATCGCCGACAACGTCCGCGCCACCATGGACCAGCTGCAGCAGGCGATGCCCCAGGGCGTCAAGTACGAGATCGTCTATGACACGACCAAGTTCGTGCGCTCCTCGATCGAGAAGGTCGTCGATACCTTGCTCGAAGCGGTCGCGCTCGTCGTCCTCGTCGTCATCCTCTTCCTGCAGACCTGGCGCGCCTCGATCATCCCGCTGATCGCGGTTCCCGTGTCGATCATCGGCACGTTCGCTGTCATGTACGCCTTCGGCTTCTCGATCAACGCGTTGACGCTCTTCGGCCTCGTGCTGGCGATCGGCATCGTGGTCGACGACGCGATCGTCGTGGTGGAGAATGTCGAGCGCAATATCGAGAACGGGCTCAGTCCGCGCGACGCGACCTATCGCGCCATGAAGGAAGTCTCCGGCCCGATCATCGCGATCGCCCTCGTGCTCGTCGCGGTCTTCGTGCCGCTCGCCTTCATCAGCGGCCTGTCGGGACAGTTCTACCGGCAGTTCGCACTGACGATCGCGATCTCGACCGTCATCTCGGCTATCAACTCGCTGACGCTGTCGCCCGCGCTCGCCGCCCTTCTTCTGAAGGATCATCACGCGCCGAAGGACTGGCTGACGCGGTTCATGGACGCCATCTTCGGCTGGTTCTTCCGCGGCTTCAACCGCGCCTTCGGGGCCGCTTCCAACGGCTACGGCCGGACGGTCGGCGGATTGCTCTCCCGCAAGAGCCTGGTGATGATCATCTACCTGGCGCTGGTGGGGGCGACCTACAGCATGTTCAACGCGGTACCGGGCGGTTTCGTGCCGGCGCAGGACAAGCAGTACCTGATCGGCTTCGCCCAGCTTCCGGACGGCGCCACGCTCGACCGCACAGAACAGGTGATCAAGCAGATGAGCGACATCGCCATGGAGCAGCCGGGCGTCGAGCATGCGATCGCTTTTCCCGGTCTGTCGATCAACGGCTTCACGATCGGCTCCAATGCCGGCATCGTCTTCGCCGTCCTCGACGACTTCGAGAACCGCAAGACGCCGGACCTTTCGGGCGGCGCCATCGCCATGGCGCTGAACCAGAAATATGCCGGCATCCAGGACGCGTTCATTGCCATGTTCCCGCCGCCGCCGGTCAACGGCCTCGGCCAGACGGGCGGGTTCAAGCTGCAGATCGAGGATCGGGCCGGGCTCGGCAACCAGGCGCTCGACGAAGCGACCAAGGCGGTTCTTGCCAAGGCCTACCAGACGCCGGAACTCGCCGGCATCTTCTCGAGCTTCCAGATCAACGTGCCGCAGCTCTATGCCGATCTCGACCGCGCCAAGGCCGAACAGCTCGGCGTATCGGTGACGGACGTCTTCGAAACGCTGCAGATCTATCTCGGTTCGCTTTATGTGAACGACTTCAACGCCTTCGGCCGCACCTACAGCGTCCGGGTTCAGGCCGACGCGAAATTCCGCGCCAAGCCGGAGGATATCGGTCAGTTGAAGGTCCGTTCGCAGTCCGGCCAGATGATCCCGCTGTCGGCTCTGCTCAAGGTGGATGCGCAGACCGGTCCGGAACGTGCCACCCGGTACAACGGCTTCCTCTCCGCCGATATCAACGGCGGTCCGGCTCCGGGCTTCTCGTCCGGCCAGGCGGAAGCGGCGATCACCCAGATCCTCGACGAGACGCTGCCGCCCGGCATCGACTTCGAGTGGACGGACCTGACCTACCAGCAGATCCTTGCCGGCAATTCGAGCATCGTCGTCTTCCCGCTGGCGCTGCTGCTCGTCTATCTCGTGCTCGCGGCTCAATATGAGAGCCTGACACTGCCGCTGGCGATCATCATGATCGTGCCGATGGGCGTGCTCGCCGCCTTGACGGGCGTCTGGCTGACAGGTGGAGACAACAACATCTTCACCCAGATCGGGCTCGTGGTGCTGGTGGGGCTATCGGCGAAGAACGCGATCCTGATCGTGGAATTCGCCCGCGAGCTGGAGTTCGAAGGCCGAACGCCCTTCCAGGCGGCGGTCGAAGCGAGCCGGCTGCGCCTGCGCCCGATCCTGATGACGTCGATGGCCTTCATCATGGGCGTCGTGCCGCTCGTCGTCTCGACCGGTGCGGGTGCCGAGATGCGCGTCGCCATGGGCATCGCGGTCTTCTCCGGCATGATCGGGGTGACCTTCTTCGGCATCTTCATGACGCCGGTCTTCTATATGCTGGCACGTTTGCTTACCGGCAGCCGCCCCCTGCGGCAGCACGGCACGGAGGCGGCGCCCGCTCTCTCTCCAGCGGAGTAAGCTGGCCTCCAGGCCGCGCGGGTTCTTTCCACCGGGGACCCGCGCGGCAACTCCGTTTCCATCGCTTTGTTTTACGCAATTCCGGACGGAAAACCGCTACACACTCTCCCTGGAATTGCTTTAGAGCGCTCCGCCGTCAATGACGACCGTCTGGGCCGTCATGGCGGCGGAGACGTTTGAAGCGAGAAACAGGCAGGGGCCGACAAGGTCCTCGGCCACCAGGACCCGCTTCAGGCACTGGCGGGCGATCATCGCTGCGATGTCCTCTTCCTTCAGCCACAACTTCTTCTGGCGTTCGGTGACGATCATGCCGGGCAGGATGGCGTTGACGCGGATGTTTTCGGGCCCGAGCTTTCCCGCAAGACTTTTGGTCAGTCCGACGATACCGGCCTTGGCAGTGGTGTATGCTGGCATCTCGCCCATATTGAGCAGGTAGGCGATCGACGAGAAATTGACGATCGCGCCGCTGCCGGCCTTGCGCAGATGCGGGACGGCGGCCTGCGAGACGAAGAACATCTGTTTCAGATTGATTGCCTGGGCTTCATCCCAATAGTCCTCCGTAACGGCCTCCAGATCGTGCCGGTCGTCCCAGCCGGCGTTGTTGACCAGCACGGACAGCGAACCGATTGCCTCCGCTGCGCGATCGACCGCCGCTTTCGCCGCGGCGACATCGCGCAGATCGGCTTTCAGGTAGTGAACGGGATGGCGGGCTTTTTCCGAAACGCGTGCCGCAAGATCGAGGCTGACGTCATCGGCAATGTCGATGAAGGCGACCCTGGCGCCTTGCGCGGCAAAGCCTTCCACCAGGGCCGCGCCAATGCCTGATCCGCCCCCGGTTATCAGCACGCCGCGATCGGCAAGATCCGTATGACGAGCAGAGACTTCGGCCAAGTCCTTCTCCCTTGATTGCGTTGGTCTGCCAGTTCTACCGCTTCAATGCACGAAGACAAGAATGCCTGCCAAAGTCTCGCCATCGGCTGACGGCATAGTCGGGTCATGACCATTGCGACGGGAATAGCCGTGGGCGTCGGGCTTGGTACGGTGCTCGGTACGGCGATCTTCGACAATATCGGAATCGGCATCGCGGTCGGCATCGCGATCGGCGTTGCCGTTTCGCAATTCCTGCATTCGCGAATGAAATAATCGCTTCTGCACGGCCTTTCACAGGGTCACTCCGTTTGCGGGGATTTACCTTTCGACGTGACAGCATTTACTCGGAGAGACGCAGTTCTTCCGACCATTTTCCGAGTCGGAGCCCGACGACAAAGGAATTTTCCGTGCCTCCCCGCGCCACCGCACTTTCTCTTCCCGAAAAGACCTATGCCGCTTTTCTGTTCGACATGGACGGAACGATCCTGAACTCGATCGCCGCGGCCGAAAGGGTCTGGGGCCGCTGGGCGGCCGCGATGGGGCTCGACGTGGAAAAATTCCTGCCGACCATGCACGGCAAGCGCGGCATCGACACGATCAGTGCGCTGCACCTGCCGGGGATCGATCCAGTGGCCGAAGCGGAGGTGATCCTGCGCGGCGAGATCGAGGACGTGGAGGGCGTCGTGCCGATCCCGGGCGCGGTGGAGTTCCTCTCGGCCCTGCCGCCGGAGCGCTGGGCGATCGTCACGTCCTCGCCGATCGAACTGGCAAAACGCCGGCTCGGTGCTGCCGGCATTCCCGAACCGCGCTACATGGTAACGGCCGAGGACGTCACCGTCGGAAAGCCCAATCCACAGGGTTATATCCTGGGCTCCGAAAGGCTCGGCGTCAGTCCGTCGGACGTGCTGGTCTTCGAGGACGTGCTCGCCGGCATTCAGGCGGGCGAAACGGCCGGCGCGGACGTGATGGTGATCACCGCGACCCATTCCCATCCGATCGAAACCCGGCATCCGAAGATACCCGACTATCTCGACGTGGTGCCGCATATCGCCGGAGACGGACGGCTGTCGGTCCGTCTCAAGGCATGATGCTCAGGCCGTCTGGCCTGCTGCGCGCATGATGCCGATCGTAGCCAGCCAGAGCACGACGCCGAGGCCGACGAGGCAGGCGGCGATCACATATTGCACCGGATCGCGGCCGGTCCAGGGGCCGGCGAGGAAGGCGCAGGAGATGGCGCCGAGCACCGGCAGGATGGTCGGCGTGCGGAAATGCCTGTGCTCGACCCTGTCCTTGCGCAGCACCAGCACCGCGATGTTGACGATCGTGAAGACGCAGAGCAGCAGCAGCGCCGTCGTGCCGCCGAGCGCCGGCACGCCGCCGGCAAAGAGAATGAGCGCAACCGCGAGCAGCGATGTGAAGAGGATCGCCACATGGGGCGTGCGGCGGGCCGCATGCACCTTGCCGAGGACACCCGGCAGCACGCCTTCGCGGCTCATGCCGTAGATCAGCCGGCTCGCCATCATCATGTTGATCAGCGCCGAATTGGCGACCGCGAACATGGTGATGACGGCGAAGATGCCGATCGGGAAGCCCGGCGCTCCGGCCTGGATCACCTTGAGCAGCGGCGTTTCGCCCTGGCCGAGCTCGTTGGCCGGGACAAGCGTGATGGCGGAGATCGCCACCAGCACGTAGATCAGGCCGGTGATGGCGAGGCCGGACAGCAGCACTTTCGGAAACATACGGCTCGGTTCCTTGGATTCCTCGGCCATGTTGACCGAGTCCTCGAAGCCGACCATGGCGAAGAAGGCGAGCGTGGTCGCCGCAATCACCGGCCAGAAGACGCCGCTCCCTTCCGGCGTCGCGAAGGTCCAGGCGCGCGAGACGTCGCCCTGGCCGCCGGCGATCGCCCAGAAGCCGATGCCGATGATGATCAGAAGGCCGGTCAGTTCGACGACGGTCAGGAGCACGTTCATCTTCACGCTCTCGCCGACACCGCGGAAATTGATCGCACCGACCAGGGTTATGAAGCCGATGGCAAGCAAGGGCACGCCCCAGGCGCCAGCGTCCATGCCGAGCGAAGTCGCGAAATTCGCGGCGAAGGCACGCGATGCCGTGGCTGCCGAGGTGATCCCCGACGACATGACTGCGAAGGCTACCAGGAAGGTGATGAAATGGATGCCGAAGGCCTTGTGCGTGTAGAGTGCGGCGCCTGCGGCGCGCGGGTATTTGGTGACGAGTTCGAGATAGCTGCAGGCCGTCAGCAGCGCGACGACGAAAGCGATGAAGAAGGGGAGCCAGACGACGCCACCCACCTGCACCGCCACCTGGCCCGTCAGGGCGTAGATGCCCGTGCCGAGAATATCGCCCACGATGAAGAGGAGCAGTAGGCCCGGTCCCATGATCCGGTTGAGTTCCGTCTCCTGTTCGCCTAATTCTGCGACCGGTTTTTTCATGAAGACTCCTCCTGCAATGATTTTCGTCCCGCATTTCCTTCAATGGGAATAGACGCCCGGAGTTCCCTGGAAGAAGGCGGAGATTTTCGCCGCTGCAGACAAGTCGCGGTTCAGGGCACATTTTCGTGATAATCTTGCACTTGATGCAAGAATTCACTAGGTACAGCTTCATCGGCGGGTCACGTCAGCAAATATTTGCATCCGACCGGGGGCATTTTTCAAAACGGAGGTTGTTTATGCCTTGGAATTGCCATGCAGGCTGTCAAGCTCGGCGGAATACTCGATCGCATTTTCAAAATGGTGAGTCTCTGACCATGACAGCCGACGCCGCCTTCTCCGATTTCGTGCATTTCTTCCGTTCCTGGATCAGCAATCCTCTGCGTGTTGCCGCGGTCGCCCCCTCCGGCGATTCCCTTGCGCGGCTCATGACCCAGGAGATCGCCCCGGTCGATGGGCCGATCATCGAGCTGGGGCCGGGGACAGGCGTCTTCACCCGCGCATTGCTTGCCCGCGGCATTGCCGAATCCGATCTGACGCTGATCGAATACGGTGCGGAATTCGTCCCCGGCCTTCAGCGGCGTTTCCCGCAGGCGCGGGTGCTGCAGATGGACGCCGCGAAGCTCGGCCATGCCGATCTCTTCGAGGGCGAACCGGTGGGGGCGGTGATCAGCGGCCTGCCGCTGCTTTCCATGTCGCCGCGCAAGATAACCGCGATCCTTGGCGGCGCCTTCACCTATATTCGCCCGGGCGGCGCCTTCTACCAGTTCACCTACGGGCCGCGCTGCCCGGTACCGCGGCCGATCCTCGACCGGCTCGGCCTCAAGGCAACGCATATCGGTCACACGGTGCGCAATATTCCGCCGGCCGCCGTCTACAGGATTTCCCGCCGCAAACCGCTCGACCTGACACGCGAACGCCCCAAATATGGCGGCGGGACGGAGACGGGCCCGATTCCGGATGCCGGCCGGACGGATGAGTAAGCGAAAACGGGTGGAATGACGAAAGCAGGAGTTACGGAGACCGAGGGCAGGCGCGAACGAAAACGCCGGCAGACCCGAGAACGTATCGAACAGGCGGCGATGAGCCTGTTCCTCGAACGGGGTTTCGACGCCACGACGATCGAGGACATTGCCGCACATGCGGATGTCTCCAAGCGCAGCTTCTTCGACTATTTCCCTTCCAAGGAAGACGTCGTCTTTGCCTGGCAGGACGGGTTTGCGGATCAGCTGATGACGGCGATAGCCTCGCGGCCGGCCGACGAACCGGCGGTCCAGGCCGTGCAATACGGGTTGGTGAGCGCCGTCGTGTCGGCCGCCGACGAGAGGGCGCTGAGGCTCGGCGAACTGATCCGGTGCACGCCGGCGCTTAGGGCCAGAGACCAGCTCAAATACGCCAAGCTGGAAGCGAAGCTCACCGAGGCGCTGAGGGCCCGCAGCGGCAGCGACGAGGAGCGGGAACGCATGCGGCTTCTGGCGGCGGTGGTGATGGGAGCGCTGCGGGTGGGCGGCGAACGCTGGGCCGAACAGCCGCCGGGCGTCTCGCTCGAAGCCTTCGCACATCGTTTCTTTGCCGATTTCTGGAAGACGCTGGCCGATTTCGGCGATGAAGGGAGCGGAATTAAATCGTCGTTACGGCCTAGAACAGACTGAGCGTGGCGGCAGCCACTACCAGATAGCGTATTCCCTTGCCGATGAAGACGAGGATCAGGAAGACGGGAAGGGGTTCCTTCAGAACGCCGGCCGCAACCGTGATCGCATCGCCGCCGACCGGCAGCCAGCTCAGAAGCAGAGACCATTTCCCGTATTTCCGGTACCAGGCTTGCGCCTTGTCGAGCTTTTCGGGCGTCACCGGAAACCAGCGCCGGTCGCGGAACTGTTCGACGCCGCGGCCGATGAACCAGTTGACGGCGGTGCCCAGCGTGTTTCCCACCGTGGCGACCAGAAGCAATCCGGCAAGCGGATATTTCCCGGTGAGGATCAGGCCGACGAGGATCGCCTCCGACTGCATCGGGAAGATCGTCGCGGCGATGAAGGCTGCGGAGAAGAGCCCCATATAGGCGGCGAGATCGAGCATAATGGACCTGTGGCAAGGCGAAAGAAAAGGGCGGACTTTGCGTCCGCCCTTCCGGCATTCCAGGAAATCGACGGTCAGGCCCGGCTGGCGCGCTCGCCTTCGTCGACGACGGTTTCGTCGGCAGCTTCGGCCTGATGCGCCTTGCGGCGCGTGCGCCAGTCGCCCAGGAAGAGCAGGATCGGCGCGGCGATGAAGACCGACGAGGAGGCCGCGATGACGATGCCGAACACCATCGGGATCGCGAAGCTTTCCACCGCGCTGCCACCCCAGATCGCCATGGGCAGCATGGCGAGGAAGGCCGTGCAGGAGGTGTAGAGGCTTCGGGCGAGCGTCTCGTTGATCGACCGGTCGATCAGCTCGCGCAGCGGCATCTTCTTGTAGAGCCGCATGTTTTCACGCATGCGGTCGTAGACCACGACCTTGTCGTTGACCGAATAGCCGACCAGCGTCAGCAGCGCGGCGATGGCGGTCAGGTTGAAGTCGAGCCCGGTCAGCGCGAAGAAGCCGATCGTCTTCGTCACGTCGAGGACGAGGGTCGCGATCGCACCGACGGCGAAGGGCCATTCGAACCGCGCCCAGATATAGACGAGCATGGCGAGCGAGGCGAGCACGACGGCGAGGATGCCGGCGGTGGCAAGCTCGCCGCTGACCTTCGGCCCGACGACTTCGGTGCGTTCCACCTTGGCGCTCGGGTCGATCTTGACCACTTCCGCCTTCAGCTTCTCGACCGCCGCCGTCTGGGCTTCTTCGCCGCCCGGCTGGCGTTCGACGCGCACTAGGAGGCGGTCGTTACCGCCGAATTCCTGCAGCGCGACTTCGCCCATGCCAAGCTCGCCGAGACCGGAGCGGAAGGCCGCGAGATCGGCTTCCTGCTGGGTGACGACCTCCATCTGGATACCGCCGCGGAAATCGACGCCGTAATTCAGGCCAGGGGTGATGAAGAGGACGATCGAGGCAAGCGACAGCACGATCGACACCCCGATGCCGATGAAGCGACCCTTCATGAACTGGATCTGGGTGCCGTCGGGTATGAGGTTGATCGGCAGGAGCGGCTTGATGTCGATCTTCTTCAGCTTGTGCCGGGCGGCGATGAAGATCATCACCACGCGGACGATCGAGACGGCCGTGAACATGGAAATCCCGATGCCGAGACCCATCGTGACCGCAAAGCCGCGGACCGGGCCCGTGCCGAACCAGAAGAGCAGCACGGTCGCGATAAGCGCCGTTACGTTACTGTCGACGATGGTGGAGTAGGCACGCTTGAAACCCGCATCGATCGCGGCGAAGGCGCTGCGGCCCTTGCGGGTTTCTTCTTTGATGCGCTCGTTGATGAGAACGTTGGCATCCACCGCAAGGCCGATGCCGAGCACGATACCGGCGATGCCCGGCAGGGTGAGCGTCGATCCGATCAGGGTCAGACCCGCGAAGGTCAAGATGACGTTGATCAAGAGCGCGACGTTGGCAAGGATGCCCCATGCGCCGTAGAGGAAGAACATGAAGGCGACGACCAGGCCGAAACCGATGAGGCCGGTGAAGATGCCCATCTCGATGGCGTCGGCTCCGAGATCGGCGCCGACGGTGCGTTCCTCGATGACGGTAAGCTTGGCGGGCAGGGCGCCGGCCCGCAGCAGCGCGGCGAGCGTGTTGGCTTCCTCGACGGTGAAGCCGCCGGAAATCTGGCCCGAACCGCCGGTGATCGGCGTGCGGATGACCGGCGCGCTCAGCACCTTGTTGTCGAGCACGATCGCGAAAGGCCGGCCGACATTCTGCTGGGTGATCTGGGCGAAGCGGTTGGCGCCGGCACTGTCGAAGCGGAAGTTGACGACCGGCTCGTTGGTCTGCTGGTCGAAGGCGGCGCGGGCATCCGTCAGCCGGTCGCCGGAAAGCTCGACGCGGTCGAGCACCGGATACTGGTTGCCGCCCTCGTCGGCGAGCATGGTGACGCCGGGTTCGCCCTGCTGTCCGAGCAGGTGGAAGCTCATCTTCGCGGTCGAGCCGAGAAGCTGGCGCAGACGCGACGGGTCCTGCTCGCCCGGGAGCTGGACGAGGACGCGGTCGGAGCCGACACGCTGGATCGTCGGCTCGGCGACGCCCACCTGGTCGACGCGCTGGCGGATGATCTCAAGGCTCTGTTCGACGGCCGCGGTGATATGCGAATTGATGCCCGCATCCGTCTGGGCGATCGAGATCGTGTTGTCGGTGGGCGTGGTGATGGAAAGGTCGGTGCCGCCGACCGTCGTGCCGAAGCCGACCGGGTTGGCGAGCGTCTGCAGTTCGGTCACGGCGGCGGCGCGCTGGGCAGGATCGCGAAGCGCCACCGTGATCGTATCGCCGGAGCGGCGGATCGCCGAAGTGTTGATGTTCTTGTCGCGGAGAACGCGGCGCGCGTCCTGCAGCAGGCTCTGAACGCGTTCGTTGATCAGGTCGGCGCGATCGACTTCGAGCACCAGGTGCGAGCCGCCGCGCAGGTCGAGACCGAGCGAAACCCGGCTATGCGGCAGCCAGGACGGAAGGCGGTCGAGGGCCGATTGCGGGATGACGTTCGGCAACGCCACCAGAATGCCGATCAAGATGATGAGAGCATAGCTCGCCACCAACCACGGGGAATTTCTCATGTTTCTAATCCTGCTGAGCCCGCGTCACGCTTCCAGGCGGTCAGGGGCGGAAAAGCCTTCATTGTGAAAGCGCCGAAGCGCGCCGTCTTCAGGCGGCGGCGGGCGGTGCGCGCGGCAGCGATCCCGGCCAGAAGGACAAGGCGGCAGGATCGGAAGTCGGTCTCGGCGCAAGGGCCGATGCATGGTGCGGAAAGGCGATTTCGACGGAGCGCGGTGCGAGGGCGCCATCGCCCGCCTGCCAATGCGCGCCCGTCGCATCCTTGCGGTCGGCGGAGACGACGGCCCTCAGCGGCTCCCGCTTGGAGAGGTGCGGCGCATCCGTGCTCTTGTCGGCAGACTGGATGCCGCGCGGGAACTGCCCGTCCTTGACGACGCCGGAGAGCAGGCCGAAGAGCGCGGCGATCAGCAGTGCGGCGGCAAGAACCGGCCAGCGCGACAGGAGGTGATCCTCGCCACGTTCGCTTCTCATCCGCCTATCCTGCGGAAACAGCGCCATCCGCATCAGCTCCGGAGCGTTTCAAAATTTCCGAAGCATCTGCTTCGGAACGGAATGCCGCCTTCTAAAGGAGAGCCTAAAGGCGGTCAATCTCCAGTCGGCGCGAACCTAAATCCAGATTGCGGCGGCATTGCCGATGCTCGCGGCATTCCGAGCCGAAAATCGGCACTTTGCCGCCGCAGCAGGGCTGTCACCAGCGATGCCTGACGGTCACCTGTGGATCGGGTCCTTCCATAAAACCTCTTCCGGCTTCTCGACCGGCTCGATGTCGAGATTGACGACCACCGGCTCCTGCCCGGAGCGCACCAGCACGCATTCAAGCGTCTCGTCGCGGCTGGCGTTGATCTCCTGATGCGGCACATAGGGCGGCACGTAGATGAAATCGCCGGGACCGGCTTCCGCGGCGAATTCCAGATTGTCGCCCCAGCGCATGCGCGCCTTGCCCTTCACCACATAGATGATGCTTTCGAGGTCGCCGTGGTGATGGGCGCCGGTCTTGGCGTTCGCATGGATCGTCACGGTTCCGGCCCAGATCTTCTCGGCGCCCGCTCGCGCATTGTTGATCGCTGTCGCGCGGTTCATGCCCGGCGTCTGGGCCGTGTTCGGAT
This sequence comes from Neorhizobium descurainiae, assembly GCF_051400715.1. Lineage (NCBI taxonomy): Bacteria > Pseudomonadati > Pseudomonadota > Alphaproteobacteria > Hyphomicrobiales > Rhizobiaceae > Neorhizobium > Neorhizobium descurainiae. The sequence goes on along the minus strand of NZ_JBLFFK010000016.1, from coordinate 76,472 downwards.
CGAGCGAATTGCCGGGAATGACCTTGACGCCGTGCTCGCGCCAGTCGACGTGGGCGTGATCGTCATGATCGTGAGGATGGTCGTCGTGACTATGGCTCAAGGTCTGCTCTCATTGACTAGGACGGGGCTCACCAACTCTCTCGAGTAGGGGGTCCGCGAGCCCCTGACCGGCGTCATGCCGGCTGGGGGCCCACGTAGCTTTGCTCGGCGAGCATGTTCAATGGGAACCCGGCAAAAGTCAAAGTCTTGGTGACGAAAGGCTGACCTTCGCGTCCCAATTCGATGCAGCGGTCAGGCGCCGATCGCACCCTTCACCCGGTCCCGCGTGAGCGGCAGGTCGAAGAGCCGCTTGCCGATCGCGTTGCGGACGGCGTTGGCGACCGCCGCGGATGTCGGTCCCTGGGCCGCTTCGCCGGTTCCGAGGAACGGCGTGCCGGGCCGGTCGATGATATGCACCTCGACCGTATCGGGCACGCTTGCGAAACGCATGATCGGATAGCTCGACCAGTCGGTGCTGGTGATGCGCGTCCGGTCGAAGGTCACCGCCTCGTAGAGCGTCCAGCTGATCGACTGCAGGATGCCGCCCTCCGTCTGGTTCCTGATGCCGTCCGGATTGACCGCCTGGCCGCTGTCGATCGCCGAGACCGCGCGGATGACCCGCACGCGGCCGGTCTCCCGTTCGACCCGCAGCTCCAGTGCGATCGCCAGATAGGCTGCATGGTTCTTGTAACGGGCGAAGGCGAAGCCGACGCCGTGGTCGCGCGGCACCTCGTTCTTGCCCCAGCCGAATTTTTCCGCCGCAAGCTTCACGACATCGGCGGCCCGATTGTCGGTGAGGTGCTTCAGCCGGAATTCGACCGGATCTGTCTTTGCGGCGATCGCCAGTTCGTCCATCGTGCTTTCGATCGAGAAGACGTTCGGCTGGGCGCCGAGGCCGCGAAGCGCGGAGACACGCAGCGGCATCTCCGGCAGGAAGTGCCAGAGGATCTTCCGGTTCGGGATCGCATAGAGCGGATCGGCATTGCGGTCGCCATTGCCGTTCGGGCTGATGCTGAGCTTCGGCAGCTTGAGCGGCGTCGCATTGCCTTTGGTGCGTCCCGCCAGCAGCGAGCCCGCATCGCCCGGCCGCGTGCCGTGGGAATTGCTCCAGAGGTCATAGGCCCAGTTGTCGATCTTGCCGTCCGGCCCGACCGACGCCTTGATCTTCGTGACCATGCCGGGGCCATAGGGTTCCCACATGTGCTCCTGTTCGCGCATCCATTGAACGCGGATAGGACGGCCCGGAACCCTGGCGGCGATGAGGGCCGCATCCGCCGCGGCATCGTCGGCGCCGTTGTGGCCGTAGCAGCCGGAGCCTTCCACGTGGATGACCCGTACCTTGTCTTCCGGCAAGCCGAGCATCTGGGCGATCGCCTCGCGGTCCGGAAAGACGCCCTGCGTATGCGACCAGACGTCCATCGCGCCGTCAGGTTTCATGATCGCGATGCCGCAGGATGGGCCGATCGAGCCGTGCATGATGTAAGGTCGCGTAAACGTCGCCTCGAACGTGGGGCCGTTGGGGAAGGCCGGCGCGCCCGATTCCGCGACCGTGCCGATATCGCCTTCCATGGCGACCAGCTCGGCGGGAAGGATCGTCTGATCCGGCAGGTTGGCCGGCTCGTCCCACTCGGCCGCCTGTTCGAGGGCGCGCATGGCCTTGATCGCCTGATATTCCTTCTCCGCGACGACCGCGAGGAAGCTGCCGTCGCGGACGACCGAGATGACGCCCGGCATCGCCTCGACGGCGGAAGCGTCGAGGTTTTTCAGCGTGGCGCTATAGCTCGGCGGGCGCACGACGCGGGCGTGTAGCATTCCGTCGAGTTTCAGGTCCTGGATATAGGCGACACCGCCTGTGACCTTGCCGGGGATGTCGGCGCGCTGCAGATCGCGGCCGATGACGCTGAACCGGTCAGGCGTCTTCAGCTTGGATTGCGGTTGCGCTTCGACATGCAGGAACTGGCCGGCGACGAGTTCGCCATAGCCGATCGAGCGGCCGTCCGGTGCGACGATCGCCTTCTTCTCGGCCTTGAGCTGGTCCGCCGGCAGGTTCCATTGGGTGGCAGCCTGAGCGACCAGCAGTTCGCGCACCTGGGCGGCGGCATTGCGGATCGCCGTGCCGCTGTTCTGCATTGACTGGCTGCCGGCGGTAAAACCCTCGTCCGGCGTGCGGGCGGTATCGGCGGTGATGAGCTCGATCTCGCCCGGCTCCACATTCAGCTCTTCGGCCGCTACCTGGATCAGCGGCGTGCGAATGCCCTGGCCGAGTTCCACCTTGCCGGTGAAGACGGTGATACGGCCTTCGGCGTCGATGCGGATCCAGCTGTCGAGGAAACGGTCGGTGTTGAGGCTGCCGGGAAGGGCGGGCGGCTTGGGTGGGGCAGGGGCTGCGGGTGGCTGCGCCGGCTGCTGCGCGAGCGCGTTTGCCACCGAGAAGCTGACGACGAGGGCGCCGGTGCCTGCGAGCAGGCCGCGGCGGGTGATTTCGGCTTTGTTGAACGTATCCATCAGCCGGCACTCCTGTTCGTGGCAGCCGGAACGGCCGCCTGTTCCATCAGTTCACTGGCGCGCTTGATGGCGGCCATGATGCGCATATGAGTGCCGCAACGACAGAGATTGGTGCGCAGCGCCGAGCGGATGTCGTCGTCGCTCGGTTTGGGGTTGTGCTTCAGAAGGGCTGCCGCGCTCATCATCATGCCGGCGATGCAATAGCCGCACTGCGCCGACTGTTTTTCGATGAAGGCCTGCTGGATCGGGCCAGGATTTTCGATCGTGCCGAGGCCTTCGACGGTGGTGATCTCGCGACCTTCGGCGACCAGCAGCGGGGTGACGCAGGAGAGCGCCGCCTTGCCGTCGATCATGATCGTGCAGGCTCCACACTGGCCGAGGCCGCAGCCGTATTTCGCGGCATTCAGCTCGAGATCGTTGCGCAGGACATAAAGGAGCGGCGTATCCGGCTCCGCGTCGACCTGATGGTTCTGTCCGTTGACGTTAAGCGTGATGGTCATGTCTACTCCTTGGCGCCGACATTCTTCGGCGCTCTTTCAATGCCGTCGGAGGCCAGCACGGTGACTGGATATTCGCCGGAGCGGGTTTTGGCGACGAGATCGGTCAGTCCGGTCCAGGCGGGCTGATCGGAGAAGCGGTCACGCAGATAGCCGAGGAGGTCCGCGACCTGCTGGTCATTGAGCGTGTTGCCGAAGGCCGGCATCACGGCGCTCGGCTGTCCGTCCCCGGGCGGCAGGCCGAACATCACGACGTTGACGATGTTCTGCGGGTTGGGCGCATGGACGGCGGTGGAGAGCGCGAAGTTCAGGCCGCCATAGGGCTGAGGTCTGCCGCTCTCGTGACAGGTGGCGCAGGCTGCGCCGTAGATCGCGGCTCCCGGATGTCCGGAGAGGTCGGCGGACGCCTTGTTCTCATCGAACGCCGCCGTCGTGATGTTCGCGCCGCCATTGCCGAAGCTCTGGCTCAGGCGTTCGCCCTTCTCCTTGCGCTCCGGCGATGGCTCGCCCATGACAGAGGCGACATAGGTCGCAATGGCGCGGATATCGCTGTCGGGCAGAAGGCCGAGATTGCCCGTGACTTCCGCCATGGGGCCCCGCGAGACGCCGTGCAGTTCATGCCAGCCGTTGCGCAGGTAGAAGGCGATGCTGTCGACGGTCCAGGGGACCGGAGAATGGGAGCTGGCGTTGATTGCATAGGCCTGCCAGCCTTCCGCTTCTCCGCCTCCGAAATGATGGTTTCTGTCTTCGGCCCCGAATGCGTTTCGGGGCGTATGACAGGCTCCGCAGTGCCCGAGCCCTTCGGCGAGATAGCGGCCGCGGTTCCACTCCTCGCTCTTAGACGTATCCGGCCGCATTCCCCCTTCGCGGAAGAAGAGCAGATTCCAGCCGACGAGAAGCGGGCGGAATTGGAGCGGGAAGACGAGATCGTTCGCAGGCGTGGTTGCCTTGACCGGCTCGCGCGTCATCAGGAAGGCGTAGAGGGCCTCGTTGTCCTCGTCCGTCACCCAGGTGAAATGATCGTAGGGGAAGGCCGGATAGAGATGGTTACCCTCGCGGTCGACGCCTTCGCGCATGGCGCGGACGAAGGCAGCCTCGCTCCAGCGGCCTATCCCGGTTTCCGGATCCGGCGTGATGTTCGTCGAATAGAGCGTGCCGAATGGCGTCGGAACCGGAAGCCCGCCGGCGAACGCTTCCTGGCCGGGTTTGGTATGACAGGCGATACAGTTTCCGACTGCGGCGAGCTGCGCGCCCTTGGCGACGAGGTCGGGAGGATATTGGGCGCTTGCTGCCTGATCATCCGGAGGAATCTCCGAACGCCATCCGATGAGAAGAAATCCGACGGCGGCGATAACCACCAATGTCAGAAGGATGGAAATTGCTCGAAGAAATCGCATGCCAGACTCAACCTCGGTCTCTCGTATGACGGTCCGATGGTATTCACCTCCCATTCTTGATCAAAAGCAAGTTTTTTCAGCAGAAACAGAAAGCCCTGCCTATGCGGTCGGCATAGGCAGGGCTTGAGCCGTTTGAATGGCCTTTTCTGCGGATTGGAAAAGAGTTCAGGCGTGCTGGATGAGCGGCAGGACCTCGAAGAGACCGTGGTATATCATGGTAGCCGCGACGTAGACGATGACCGCGAGTCCGAGATAGGCGACCCAGCGGAAGCGGGCGAGGAGCTTGGCGACGAAATTGGCGGCAACCCCCATCAGCGCGATCGAGATGACGAGCCCGATGATGAGCACGGTCGAATGCTCCTGGGCGGCGCCCGCCACGGCGAGCACGTTATCGAGCGACATGGAGACGTCGGCGACGACGATCTGAGTCGCGGCCTGAAAGAACGTCTTCTGTGGCGTGTTTTCCGAGACTTCCGCCGCGCCGGCATGGTCTGCATTACCTTCGCCTTCACGAAGCTCGCTCCACATCTTCCAGCAGACCCAGGCGAGCAGCAGACCGCCGAGGAGCTGAAGGCCGACGATGCCCAGCAGGTAGGAGGTGATGGCCGCGAAGACGATGCGCAGCACGGTCGCGGCGGAGATGCCGAAGAGGATCGCCTTCTTGCGCAACGCAGGCGGAAGGCCGGCGGCCGCAAGGCCGATGACGATGGCATTGTCGCCGGAGAGGACGAGATTGATGGCAATGACCTCGAGAAGGGCCGCAAAGCCGGCCGCGGTGAAGAGTTCCATCATGGAGCGTGAACCTGAGTAGACGTTGGATGGCGGGGCTGGGATTCTCTTCCAGTCATATTTTCGTGGGCATTGGTACAGGATATTTCAGCAGCCTTGGCAAGCGAAAATTTGCGTTTTGTCAAATGCCATTATCCATTGTGCAATAGGGGGAATGACCGAAACACATCTCAAATATCGGGAATGGCCCGGGCTTGCCTTCATTCACTTCCGCTTGCCGCAATCCCGCCACTCTCCTATATGGCCGTTCGACGAAGGCAGGCCGGTTCTTCCGGACACCGTCAGGCGCGATCTGCAAGGAGATATCCATGCCGCAAAAGGCCGTTGTGCTCATCGTCGAAGATGAGCCGCTGATCCGCTTCACCACGCTCGACGCGCTGGAGGAAGTCGGGCATGTGGTGCTGGAGGCCGCCAATGCGGACGAGGCGATGGTGCTGTTCCGCAACCGGCCCGATATCGATATCGTTTTCACGGATGTCAACATGGCCGGCTCCATGGACGGCATCCAGCTCGCCCGGCGTATCCGCGCCATACGCCCGAGCGTCGGGATCATCATCACATCGGGCGTGGTGAACCTCGATCCCATGCTTCTGCCGGCCAATACGGTCTTCCTGCCGAAGCCTTATCAGCACGAGCGGCTGCTCACCTCCATCCATGAATTGATGCCCTGAATTCCGAGGTGCATCCGGCGGAACCAAGTGCCGCGGCTTCCGGTTATCCATTGGATCAAACGGAGGAGTTTCCGAGATGCTTACGAGGCTTATCGCGCTTTCCGCCGTCGCGCTGCCGCTGATAGCAGGACCCGCGCTTTCGCAGACGTCGGGCAGCGACACACCTCTGCCCGGAGTAACGAAGACGCCGGATGCCGATTCCGGCAAGACGACAGTGACGCCGCCGCCGGGCGTCACGGATCCGATGACCACCAACAGCACGACCGGGACGATCGATCATGAGGATCACTGTCAGCCTCCCGGCACGCCGAGCAATACCAATCCGAGCGCCGGAACGCCGACGCTTCCACGGCCGGAACCGGCCTGCAATTGAGCCGAACGAAAACGTCTTTACTCTTCGTCAATCTCTAGTAACCTGATCGAGATTGAAGCGACTGCCGCAAGCGGATTCGATCTGCTTGCGGGGCTTCCAAGACAACCCTTTCGCCCAACCTTCAAAAACGGACGGGGAGTGTGTGCTTGATGACCTATGATGTCGCCATCGTCGGTTCGGGTTTTTCCGCAATCGCCCTCACCATCAACCTCCTGCGCTTCCTGCCTTCTTCCGCCTCGGTCGCCGTGATCGGCGACGATCCGGGCTTCGGACGGGGCACGGCGTACCGTACCGAATTCTACCTGCATCGCCTCAACGTACCGGCGGCGCGCATGAGCGTGTTTCCCGACCGTCCCGACGATTTCGTCGAATGGCTGCGCCGCCAGGGCAGGGCGGTCTTCGCCGAGGATTTCGCCTCACGCGGCGACTACGGGCTCTATCTGCGCGACACGCTGGCGTCTCTCCTGAGGCCGCGCGAGCGGCGGGCGCGCGTGGATTTCGTCAAGGCCAAGGCGACGGCCTGCGTGCAATGCGAGCGCGACGGTCTCGTCTTCTGCCTCGACAACACGGGCGAACTGCAGGCCCGCAACGTCATCCTGGCGCTCGGTGTGGGCAATGCCGACCTGCCCTTGCCAAGGGATCGTGTCGATGAGGCGGTTCGTCCGCGCATCATCGACAATCCGTGGCGGCTCGGCTGGCTTTCGCGGGTCGGACGGACCGATGAGATCTGTATCTTCGGCTCCGGCCTGACGATGATCGACCAGGTGCTGTCGCTGCGCGCCCAGGGGCATCGCGGCCGCATCCATGTCCTGTCGCGTCGCGGGCTGGTGCCGCATCCGCATCCTGCGCGGCGTGCGGCACCCGTGACGCCGGAACTGCCGGAAAGCCGCGAGATCAGCGCGCTCCTTCACGCTCTCCGCCGGCAAGTCGACAAGGGCGCGGATTGGCGCGGGGTGATCGATGGCCTAAGGCCGCAGACGCAGGCGCTCTGGCAGAGTTTTGGCACGGAGCAGCGTGCCCGCTTCCTGCGTCATGCGCTTGCCTGGTGGAACATCCACCGCCACCGGATCGCGCCGGAAGTTTTTACCCGCTTCGACGCGCTTTTGAAGGATGGCACGGTGACGGTGCATGCAGGCTATCTGCGATCGATCGAAAGGGAAGGCAGCCGCGCAAGTGTTCACTACCGTAGGAGAGGCAGGCAGGATATTGCCAATTTCCATGCAGACTGGATTGTCAACTGCACGGGCATGGAGCGCGCCGGCATCGGCCATTCGCCATTGCTCACGGCAATGAGCGCCCGGCGGATGATCGCCATGGACGAATTGGGGCTCGGCATTTCCGTCGATCCGCAGTCCCGGGTCCTCGACCCGCAAGGACGGCCGCAACCCGGCCTTTTCGCCGCCGGCGCACTGACGGCGGGTCAATTCTGGGAAATCACCGCGGTACCGGATATCCGCGTCCAGGCCAAGGCGCTTGCCGAAACGGTCGCGGGCGAGATCGCCCGGAGAGCTCCGCCGCACGCGCGCATCGCGTGATCGGGCGAGGCGTTAGCATTATTTTCTCCTCCGCGCGCATCTGCGGCAGGTTCCTTGCTTTCATGTCCGGGTGCCGGCGCTAATCTCAATCAAGTCATTGCGCGGAAAGGAATTTGCATGGCCTTTAAACTCGTTGGTCTCGCGGGCAGCTACAATCGCCCCTCCAAGACCTTTGCACTGGTCAATCATATCGCAGCGATCGCCGCCGAGCGCTATGGTTTCGAGACGCAGGTCCATGACTTGACCGATGTGGGACCGTCGCTCGGGCAGGCGCAGCGCCAGGACGATCTCGACAGCCATGCCGCAAGGGTGCTGGCGGACGTGGTCGAGGCCGATTTCCTGATCGTCGGCTCGCCGACCTACAAAGGCAGCTATCCCGGTCTTTTCAAGCATTTCATCGATCTGATCGATCCCGAACAGCTTCGCGCCAAGCCGATCCTGATCACGGCGACCGGGGGCGGCGACCGCCACGCACTGATGGTCGAGCACCAGCTCCGGCCGCTTTTCGGCTTCTTCATGGCCCATACCTTGCCGACCGCCGTCTATGCCTCCGACCGGGATTTTTCCGATTACCGCGTCGTTTCCGAAGCGCTGCAGCAGCGGATCGGTTTTGCCGTCGACGAACTCGCCGCCTTCTTCCCCCAGCAGGCGCTTGCCGCCGCCGAATAGGCGGCCGAACTTTACTTTCGCCTTCTTTGCCGTCATCAATGCCCGCGCTGTTTTGTGCGAGGATGACAAGCATGGCCATCGAGCAGGATATCGAGCGTATCGCCGAGCAGGAGAAAGCGCTCGTCTTCGACCGCTTCGATCTCACCACCGCCTGGGAATTGGGATTGCTGCTTCGCCGGATGGCGACGGAGCGCGGGCTCGGCGTGGCGATCGATGTGCGGCTGCATTCCATGCCTGCCTTTTATGCGGCCCTGCCGGGTTCCACCGCGGACAATGAGGGCTGGGTGCGCCGCAAGCGCAATCTCGTGCTGCGCTTCTTCCAGTCGAGCTATGCGGTCGGCCGCAAGCTTGCCCAGCAGGATGCAACGCTGGAGACGAAATTCGGGCTATCCTTTGCCGACTATGCCGCGCATGGAGGCAGTTTTCCGATCGCGGTGGCGGGTGTCGGCTGCATCGGCGCGGTCACCGTATCCGGCCTGCCGCAGCGCGAAGACCACAATCTGGTCGTGGAGGCACTCGCCCGCATGCTCGGAAAGGATATTTCCAAGCTCCGCCTCGACTGAGGAGATGCCCATGGCTCAAGCAGACGTCAAAACGCCGGAAGAGGTGTTTTCCTTCTGGTTCAAGGAACTGACACGCAAGGACTGGTTCGAGAAGAACGAAGCGCTGGACGAGGCCATGCGCAAGCACTTTGCCGCCACGCATCTTTCGCTCGCGCGCGGCGAGCTCGACGCCTGGCGGACGTCGCCGCAGAACCGGCTTGCCGCCGTCATCATGCTCGACCAGTTCTCGCGCAACATCTATCGCGACACGCCGCTCGCCTTCGCGACGGACTGGCTGGCGCTGAGGGAGGCGAAGCTCGCCGTCGAAGCCGGAGCCGACATCGCGGTCCCGGCGGAACAGCGCTGCTTCTTCTATCTGCCCTTCGAGCATGCCGAAAACCTTGCCGAGCAGGACCGCTCGGTCGAGCTCTTCACGCTGCTCGGGGATGCGGAATATCTCGATTATGCCGAACGTCACCGGGCGGTGATCCGCCAGTTCGGGCGTTTTCCGCACAGGAATATCCTGCTGGGACGGGAATCCACCGCCGCCGAGCTCGACTATCTTTCCAAGCCCGGCGCCGGTTTCTGAGAGATCGGTCAGCTAACGCCGGATCATCCGGCCGACGGCAATCAGAATGCAGGCGCCGATGAAGCCGGCGATGAGATAGCCGATCCATCCGCCGAGCACGACGCCGAAAAGGCCGAGAATGGCATTGGCGATAATGGCTCCGACAATGCCGAGAAGAATGTTCATGAGGACGCCCATATTGCTCTTCATGAACTGTTCTGCGAGCCAGCCGGCAATGCCGCCGATAATGATGGCTGCGATCCAGCCTACCCCTGCGCCTTCCATGATTTGCCCTCCTGTCTGATATTGGCAAAAGGTAACGCGGGAAAATGTTCCAGGTTCCGCCCATTGTTCCAATTCATGCAATCCGGGTGAGGCCTTCCTTTTCTTCGCCCAGAAGTCACTCTACTTTCGCAAGCGATTCCGATCGAAAGACAAAGAGCAGAAACTTGGCAGAAACTTTCACGACCGGCCCCTCCACCGTTTGGCGCCTCGCCCGTGCGTTCATTGCGGCTTTCCTGATCACGGTTGTCGCCGCGCCGCTTATCCATCCCACACCCGCCGTCGCGCAGACACAGCCGCAGGCCGCTTCGGACGTGACGGTCGATTCGATCAATGCGGATATGCGCAACAAGATCGAAGCCATCCGCCAGCAGCTCAATACTTTCCGCAGCCGTGTGGAAAGCGATGCCCAGGACGATGCGCGGCTTGCCGAGCTGAGGGTCCAGGCCGAGGAGATCGTCGGCGCGATGCAGGCCATCGCCGATGCGATGAACACGCGCGTCCAGCAGATCCAGGGGCGTCTGGCGAGCCTCGGGGATCCTCCGGCCGCCGGCCAGCCGCCCGAGGCACCGGCGGTGGCGGAAGAACGCAGCCGGCTCCTCAACGAACGTTCGGAGCTCAACCTCATCGTCGAGGATGCCGGCAATCTGTCGAACAGCGCCACACAGCTCGCCAACACGATCACCAGTCTGCGCCGCACGCTTTTCACCCAGACGCTCTTCCGCCATACGGAGCTCTCGGGCGGACTGTTTGCCGACGCGGGCGATGCCCTCGCCACGGAAGTGAGGAATTTCGGATCGACCTTCGGAAGCTGGATCGGCTTCGTCTGGAAGTTCAAGAAGCTGCAACTGCTCGGCGCGATCGCCCTGTCGTTCGCCGCGGCGATGCTGTTCCTGTCGGGAGGCTACCGGCTGTTCGGCCGCTTCATCCGTCGCTACGAGCAGGAGACGCCGTCCTATATCCGGAGGCTTTCCGTCGCGTTCTGGTCGACGGTCATTCAGACGGTGTCGCTCGCGGCTTTCCTCGTCGCCTCTTTCCTTTTCCTTGACGGTTTCAACGTGCTGAGACCCGACGTTGCGCCCATCATCGCGACCTTCTTCGGCTTCGTCTGGTTCGTCTATTTCGTCTGGAAGCTCACCTATGGCGTTCTCGCTCCCGGCGAACCGGAATGGCGGCTGGTGCGGATCACCAATCGGGGTGCGCGTTTCCTGACCGTCGCGGTGCTCGCGATGGCGGTCGTCAACGGGCTCGACTATCTGCTCGGCGCCATAAGCGAGGCGCTCGGTTCGCCGCTGGTCCTGACCATCGTCAAGAGCCTGTTCGCCTCCGTCATCGTGGGGCTGATCCTCATCGCCATCTCCTTCATTCGGCCGCGGCTTGTCGAAGGCGAGAATCCCGACGGGCTGGGAGGCGCCTGGCCGCGCTTCTTTTCGCTGCTGCTTCGCGTCATGGGTGGCCTGCTCATCCTTGCGGTGCTGACCGGTTACGTGGGCCTGGCACGCTTCGCCTCGACCCAGATCGTGCTGACCGGCGCCGCTATCGTCCTCATCTATATCGGGCTTCTCTCCGGCAAGGCGATCTCCAAACAGGGCGCCTTCACAGATACGGCTGCCGGGCGACGGCTTGTCGAGCGCTTCAACTTCAATGAGGTGGCGCTTGACCAGGCGGGGCTCGTCGCGGGGCTCGGCATCTATGCTTTCGCGCTGCTCTTCGGCATCCCGCTGATCCTGCTCACCTGGGGCTTCCAGATCGCCGATATCGAAGCCTGGATCTACAACTTCTTTACCGAAATCCGCATCGGCAACATTTCGATCTCGATCACCGGCATACTGGGCGGCCTGCTTCTCTTCGGCATCGGTTTCATCGTCACCCGCTGGGTGCAGAAATGGATCGACGGCAACGTGCTCGCCCGCAGCCAGGTCGATCTCGGCGTCCGCAATTCGGTCAGGACCGGCATCGGCTATCTCGGCGTCGGTCTTGCGGTGATTATCGGCGTTTCGGCCGCCGGCATCGATCTGTCGAGCTTCGCGCTCGTCGCGTCGGCTCTTTCGGTCGGCATCGGTTTCGGCCTGCAAAACATCGTGTCGAACTTCGTTTCCGGCCTCATCCTGCTCGTCGAGCGGCCGTTCAAGGTGGGCGACCACGTGGTGACGGGAGCGACGGAAGGCATCGTCAAGCGCATCTCCGTCCGCGCCACCGAAATCGAAACCTTCCGAAAGCAGTCGATCATCGTGCCGAATTCCGATCTCATCAACTCGCCGGTCGGCAACTGGACGCACCGCAACAAGATCGGCCGTTCCGAAATCCCGGTTTCGGTCAGCTACGATACCGAGCCGCAGAAGGTGATCGACATCCTGCTCGAACTGGTCGACCAGGTGCCGGAGGTGCTGCGCAATCCCGAACCGCATGTGGAATTCCTAAGCTTCGGACCGTCGTCGCTGAATTTCGAACTGCGCTTCCATCTCGCCGACATGGGCGAGGGATTGAGGATCCGCAACAACCTGCGGATCGCCATTCTCAAGCGGTTCCGGGAGGAGGGGATCGACATTCCGTTCCTGCAGCAGGAGATCGTCTTCCACCGCGGCAAGCCGATCCTGCCGGATGAGAGCGACATGCGGGGAGGTGCTTAAAGGCGCCCTCTCGGCGTCATCGCAGCCGCCGTCGCGGGCTGGATGTCGCCATGTCGTAATCAGGCGTTTGGGCTGCCTGCCGGAATTGCCATAGTCGCCGAAATTGTTCGACGCGGCGAAGCGAAGCCGAAGAGGGGTTCATTCCATGAAGACACATGCACGGGCGGTGGTGATCGGCGGCGGCGTGGTCGGCGTTTCAACGCTCTATCACCTGACGAAGAAGGGCTGGAGCGACGCGGTCCTGATCGAGCGCAAGGAACTGACCTCCGGTTCGACCTGGCATGCGGCGGGCCTCCTGCCGCTCTTCAACCTCTCCTATTCGGTCGGCCAGCTTCATAAATATTCGGTGCGGTTCTATCAGGAACTGCAGCAGGAAACCGGCATGAACGTCGGTTTTTCGAATGTCTCGAACATTCGCCTCGCCCGAACCAAGGACCGCTGGGACGAGTTTATGTACTACGCCGGCATCGCCGAGACGATCGGCGTGAAGGTCAATATCCTGACGCCGGGTGAGGTGAGGGAGGTCTGGCCGCTCTGCGAGACCGACGGCATCCTGGGCGCCATCCAGCATCCGGACGACGGCTACATCCAGCCGGCCGACCTCACCCAGGCGCTCGCCAAGGGCGCGCGCGACCGCGGCGCCACGATCTACCGCAACACGACCGTCACCGCGATCGAACAGCAGCCGGACGGGTTCTGGAAGGTGACGACGGACAAGGGCGAGATCACCGCCGAACACGTGATCTCCTGTACCGGCAATTTCGCCCGCAAGACGGGCGAGATGGTCGGCATCAACATCCCGGTCATTCCCGTCGAGCACCAGTATATCGTCACCGAGCCGCACCCGGCGATCCAGGAGCGCAAGACCAGGGGCCTGCCGGAAATGGGCGTGCTGCGCGAGGCGGATTCGTCCTGGTACATGCGCGAGGAAAACGGCGGCCTGCTCCTTGGTCCTTACGAAGTCGGCGCGCCCGTCTGTTATGTCGACGGGCCCTCGGATGAGAGCGAATACGAGCTTTTCAACGAGGATCTCGACCGGCTGATGCCCTATATCGAGACCGCGATCACCCGCGTGCCCGCCTTCGGCGAAGTCGGCATCAAGAAGGTCTATAACGGAGCCATCGCCTATACGCCGGACGGATCGCCGATCGTCGGCCCGGCGCCGGGTCTCAAGAACTTCTGGCTCAACGAGGGCCATTCCTTCGGCATCACCGCCGCGGGCGGCGCCGGCTGGCAGCTCGCGGAATGGATCGTCGACGGCGAGCCCACCGTAGACATGATGGGCGTCGATCCCCGCCGCTTCGGACCTTACGCAACGGAAGGCTATCTCATCGAGAAGAACGAAGAGGCCTATGCCAATGTTTTCACGATGCATTATCCCGACGAGGAGCGGGCTGCCGCGCGTCCCCTGAAGACCACGCCGGTCTATGACCGGTTGAAGAAAATGGGCGCCGTTTTCGGTTCCGTCTATGGCTGGGAGCGTGCCAACTGGTTTGCGCCGGAAGGCTACGAGGTGGCGAAGGAGGAACTCGGCGTCGGTGCCGACGTCATCACCAGCCACAATCATGCGCCACCGCTGGAAGATGGCCGGATCGTCGAAAAATGGTCGTTCCGCCGCTCCAACTATTTCGACCATGTCGGCAACGAGATCAAAAACGTGCACGAGAACGTCGGCGTGCTCGACATGTCGGCCTTCGCCAAGATGGAGGTTTCGGGTCCCGGCGCGCGTTCTTTCCTCGACTCGGTCTTCGCCAATGCGATCCCCAAGAAGCGCGGCCGCATCGCGCTCTGCCATCTGCTCACAAAGGACGGCGGGGTGCGTTCGGAGTTCACGGTCTACGAATGGGCGCCGGAACGCTTCTATCTCGTCTCCGCCGGCGCCTATGAGGCGCATGACCACGACTATCTGCGCAAGCTTGCTCCGGCCGACGGGTCGGTGAAACTGACCCAGATCACCCAGAAGTTCGGCGTCCTGGTTCTTGCCGGTCCGAAATCCCGCGCGGTGCTGAAGAAGCTCACCCGCGCGAGCCTGGAGAACAAGGATTTCCCCTGGCTTTCCGGCAAGGAGATTTCCGTCGGCGCGGCCAGCGCCCATGCGCTGCGCGTCAATTTCGTCGGCGAGCTCGGCTGGGAACTGCATCACCCGATCGAGATGCAGAATTACATCTTCGACAAGCTGATGGAGGCGGGTGCCGAGTTCGGCATCAGGCCTTTCGGCATCCGCGCCATGCTGGCTATGTCGGTCGAGAAGTCCTACAGGCTCATCCCGCGCGAGATGTCGATCGAATACAATGCCTATGAATCCGGGCTCGACCGCTTCATCAAGACGGACAAGGATTTCCTCGGCAGGCAGGGGCTTCTTTCCTACAAGGAGAAAGGCCTCAAGTGGAATTTCTGCACGCTCGCGGTGGAGGGCGCAAACGACGTCGATGCCCGCGGGTCCGAGGCGATCTACAACGAGGCCGGCGAGCTGATCGGCCGCGCCACCAACGGCGCCTACGGCTGGCGGATCGGCAAGTCGCTGGCGCTCGCCATGGTCAGGCCCGGCTATGCGGAGACGGGCACCAGGCTCAAGATCAAGATCCTCGGCACGCTCTACAACGCGAGCGTCATTCCCGAGAGCCCGTTCGATCCGGACAATGCGGCACTCAGGGCCTGAGGCACGGTTAAAAGTAAGAAATCATTGACATTAACGGGCGGCTTTCGGGCCGCCCGTACCGTTTCTGGATCGGAGCGGTGCTCGGATTAACGGTTCTGCAAATCGTTTGCAGTAGGGTATCGGATAGGGGACAATATTTTATTGATAGGGGCGCCATGACATTCCTCGGCATTTCCGGGATGCAGTATTCCGGCCAATCTCTGGCAAACTCCCGCATCCTGCTTGCGGAGGATTCCAACGTCTTCACCTCGATGATCGGCACCCGGCTCAAGGAGTTGTTCGGCATCGAAATCGAGGTCTGCCGCAATTTCGAGGAACTGCAGCTCGCCTATGACCGTTCCACCGAGCCGGTGACGCTGGCGATCTCCAATATCAACCTGCCGGGAGCGGAAAACGGCGAGGCGCTGGAATATCTGATCGACCTTTCGATCCCGACCATCGTCTTCACGGGAACGTTCCACGAAGAGACCCGCGACAAGCTGCTCACCAAGGATATCGTCGACTACATTCTGAAGGACAACGTCTTCGCGGTCGAAATGCTGGCGGAATCGGTCTGCCGGTTCCTGACCAACCATCGTCACCACGTATTGATCGTCGACGACAGCCCGACCGCGCGGGCTCTGCTGTCGAGCCGCCTGAAGCGCTACAATTTCCGCGTCAGCACCGCAGAGAGCGGCGCCAAGGCGCTGGAGATCCTCAAGAAGAACCCGGATATCGGTCTCGTCGTCACCGACTATAACATGCCGGACATCGACGGTTTCGAACTCACCCGCCGTATCCGCTCGGTGCGCGGCTCCCATGAACTCAGGATCATCGGCGTTTCGTCCTCCTCGAACCGGCTGCTTTCTGCGCGGTTCCTGAAGGCGGGCGGCAACGACTTCATGCTGCGGCCGTTCATCGACGAGGAGTTCTACTGCCGCGTCAACCAGAACCTCGATACACTCATCCAGATCTGGTCGATGCAGTCGAAGGGCAAGGAGCCGGCGGTCAAGAGCGTCGCCTGACCGTAAGGAAGCTTCGCATGCCCTATATTCAGAGCCAGCATTTCCGGGAGACGGAGCGCCTGACTTACGGCTGGTCGGCGCCTTCCGCGGCGCAGCCGGGCGCAGCCACCCCCACCGCCGATCCGCTGACGCGCTTTCCGACGCTTGCGGAATTTTATCGGCGCGGCCAGCCCCTGGTGGAGGAATGCCTCTCGCAGAGGGTATTCTGCGCCGCCGCCATCGTCGACATCGACCATTTCCGGCGCTTGGAGGCTGCCCATGACGAGGAAACCATCAGCCGGATACTCAAGGCGCTCGCCGCAAAGCTCGACGCCGCCTGCACCGGCAGCCGGCATCTTCTCGCACGCTTGGGCGACGAGGAGTTCGGCCTGCTTCTGGTCGGCCTCGATAGCGCCGCGACAATGGATTTCTGCGAAGAGATCCGGCTTGAGATCGCCGCCATGCGGTTCGAAGCCGGCGCTGCGGATTTCTCGATCACCGTTTCGATCGGGCTGGCAAAGATCTGCGGCCCGGAAACCTTCGACAACTATCTCAACGCCGCCGAGCAGTTCCTGTTCATGGCCAAGAACCACGGCCGCAATCAGGTCTTTTCGGATCGCACCGTCGTGCTGCAGGCGACCGGCTGACCGGTTGCGGCCCGTTTGACGGTCAAACCACCACGCCGGTGCGCGACGTATTCATGTTGAGCTTGCGCTCGGCGCGCTCCTGCTGGGGCGAGCGGTTGTAGACTTCGCGATAGCATTTCGAAAAATGCGAGGCGGAGACGAAGCCGCAGGCGACGGCCACTTCCACGACCGGCATGGAGGACTGCACTAGCAGGTGCCGGGCGCGATCAAGCCTTATCTCCAGGTAATAGCGCGCCGGAGAGCGCCCCATTTCCTGGCGGAACAGGCGCTCGATCTGGCGGCGGGAAAGGCCCGCATCGTCGGCGATTTCCACCAAAGACAGCGGCTCGGAGAGGTTGTTCTCCATGAGCTCGATGATCGAGAGCACCTTGGCGTTCTGGACACCCAGGCGGGCGCGCAGCGGCAGGCGCTGGCGGTCGTGCGGATTGCGCACGCGATCGGTCAATTGCTGCTCGCAGACGCGATTGACGAGGTTGTCGCCGAAATCCTGGCCGATCAGATTCAGCATCATGTCGAGCGACGCCGTGCCGCCGGCGCATGTGTAAAGGTTCGAATCGACCTCGTAGAGATCCGCATAGACCTCCGCCTGGGGGAAAGCCTCCGCGAAGCCGGGCAGGTTTTCCCAGTGGATGGCGCAGCGCTTGCCGTTCAGCAAACCGGCCTGGGCGAGCACATGGGCGCCGGTGCAGAGGCTGCCGACCGCGATGCCGCGGTTATAGGTCTCGCGCAGCCATGCATTCACCGACTTGTTGTTGAACTCCTCGACATAAATGCCGGAGCAGACGATCACCATGTTCGGGCGATTTTCCCCCGGAAGGTAGCGCCGCTCGTCCGCGAGCGAGGAATTGACCTCGATGCCGATGCCGCTCGAGGAATAGACCTTCTCGCCATCGGCGGAACAGAGCCGCCAGGTATAGGCGGAATAGCCGAGCATGCGGTTGGCGATCCGAAGCGTCTCGATCGCCGCCGAAAAGGGCAGCATGGTAAAATGCGGTACGAGGAAAAAGACGAGAGAACGCTTCTTCGCCGGATGTGTACTCGTGATATCCATGTCGTCTTCCCCTTGCCGTGGCCGTACGTTGCGGCCCGCTTTTACTTCAAAAGCGACATTGGCACGGAAGAAAGTAGCGGAGAAGGGCTTTTGACGACAGGCCGGTAATATTTTTGCGACATGGCCGCGTCGCAGCGGTGATCGTTTCGGGCCTGCTTGCCGGATGTGGGCACAGGAAACGGCATGGCCCCCTTTCTTCTATCGAAAGCGGGCCATGCCGGGAGGTTTATCGGCGGCTGGCCGGGGCATCGGACGTCGGCCAGCCGATGTCCTTGCGAATCTCCGTCGGAAGGCTTTCCAGCATTTTTTCGGTCTTGCGGCGGCGCCATTCGTCGCGAAGCTTCAGCGCGATCAGCAGGACCGGGCGGATGAATGAGGCGAACGATGACGGACGAACCCGCGAGCGCTCGCTCCCCTGATAGGTAATCATGGTCATAACGGTTCTCCTTGGGTGTTCATGGGACAGCGCCTACCGGGAGCATGGGCACTGTCAATCCATCAATCAATCGGATGCGGATGATGCGTCTCATGAAATTCTGTTGGGTATCGACGCTCGCTTCCGATGTTCTGGAGTATGCTCCGGGTTTGACATTCAATCAAACGAAATGATATGGTCCTTAAGTTCAGTTTTTTTGATGGAGCCCGCCATGACCGTTGCGTTCCGTCCGCCGCTTCCGTTACTCGACAATGACGTGCTGCGCACGTTCGTCGCGATTGCCGAGACGGGGAATTTCTCCACCGCCGCCGATGCGGTGCTGCGCACGCCGTCCGCGGTTTCGATGCAGATCAAGAAGCTGGAGGAGCAGCTGAAGACGACGCTTTTCCTGCGCGACGCCCGCTCCGTGACGCTGACGCAGCATGGCGAGATGCTGCTCTCTTACGCGCGGCGCATGCTGGCGCTGTCGAACGAGGCCGTTTCCCGTTTCGTGATGCCGGAACTTTCCGGCGTGGTGCGCCTCGGCGCGCCGGATGATATCGCCGAGCGTATCCTGCCGCGGGTGCTCAAGCATTTCGGCGAGGCATTTCCCGGGATCATGGTGGATGTCATGGTCGACCAGAGCATCCAGCTTCGCAAGCGCCTGGAGGAGCAGAGGCTCGACCTGACACTCATCAATTGCGCGACGCGGCCGTTCCCGACGGTCGGCGAGGTGATCCATACCGAAAAGCTGGTCTGGGCCGGCGCCAAGTGCGGCACGGCTTATCTGCGCGACCCTCTGCCGATTTCCGTCTGGGAAGACGGTTGCGTCTGGCGGCAGGATGCGATTTCGCAACTGGAGAAGCACAAGCGGCCCTATCGTATCGCTTATGCGAGCGCGCATACCATGGCGCAGCGGGCGGCGGTCGTCTCCGACCTTGCGATCGCGCCTTTCCCGCTGTCCTATGTCACGGAGGACATGCAGGTCCTCGGTCCCAAGGAAGGCCTGCCGGAACTCATCAGCTTCGATATCCGCCTGCTGACCGCGCCGCAGCTTTCCCACCCGGCCAAGGCGGTGGCCGAAAGCATTCGCGAAGCCTTCGGCTCCTTCGTCGCCGCGGCAGCTTGATCCCTCAATCGCGCGAGCGACGGCGCCTGCGGGCGCCGCCTTCGCCGGTGGCATCCGCCAGCACCTTGCGCTCCGGCAGCGTCACCGCCGCTGAAAGGTTCGGGAAGGGATCGACCTTGTTCGGCAGCGCCATGGCGGCGACGAAATGCTCCTGGAATCTCGGTTCGAGGGCGGTTTCTATCTTGTCGATTTCCCGGACGGTTTCCTCGATTTCGCGGCGATAGCCGCGATTGAGCAGGCACATGCGGGCGCCCGTGCCGGCCGCATTGCCGACGGCTTTGACCTTGGAGAGGTCGCAATCGGGAATGAGGCCCAATACCATCGCATATTTCGGATCGATGAAAGTGCCGAAGGCCCCTGCCAATCCGATCCGGTCGATCTGGGTGACGCCCTGCTTGTCCATCAAAAGCTTCACGCCGGCATAAAGCGCCGCCTTGGCGAGCTGGATGGCGCGCACGTCGTTCTGCGTCACCGTGATGCGCGGCTCGCCGTCGTGCAGCAGATAGGAGAAGGTGCGGCCGTTCGGCAGGATGCGCGGCGAACGCGCGGCGAGCGAACCGTCCACCACGCCGTCCTCGGAAATGATGCCGGCGAGATACATTTCGGCGATCACCTCGATGATGCCGGAGCCGCAGATGCCGTTGACACCGGTCGCGGCCGCCGCTTCGGCAAAACCCGGCTCGTCAGACCATTGCTCGACGCCGATCACCCGGAAGCGGGGCTCCAGCGTTGCCGGATCGATGCGGACGCGTTCGATGGCGCCGGGTGCTGCGCGCTGGCCGGACGAAATCTCCGCGCCTTCGAAGGCCGGGCCGGTCGGCGAGGAGGCGGCGACGACCCGGGTCCTGTTGCCGAGCAGGATTTCAGCGTTGGTGCCGATATCGACCAGCAGCATCATTTCATCCTGACGGTGCGGGCCTTCGGAGAGCGTCGCGGCCGCGGCATCAGCGCCCACATGGCCGGCGATACAGGGAAGCACGTAGGTGCGAGTGCCCTCGTTCATCGACAGACCGATCTCGGACGACTTCACCTCTACGGCACCGGAGACAGCCAGCGCGAAGGGCGCGCCGCCGAGCTCGGTCGGATCGATGCCGAGGAAGAGGTGGTGCATGATCGGATTGCCGACGAAGACGCTATCGAGGATGTCCGCGCGCGACACGCCACCTTCAGCGCAAACCTTGTCGATCAGTCCGTTCAGCGCCTCGCGCACGGCAACCGTCATCGCCTCACGGCCGTCGGGGTTCATCATCACATAGGAGACGCGGCTCATCAGGTCTTCGCCGAAGCGGATCTGCGGGTTGGACGTGCCGGCGGACGCAACGGTGCGGCCGGAGAGCAGCGACGACAAATGCATGGCGATCGTCGTCGAGCCGATGTCGCAGGCGATCCCATAGGCCTCGTTCTTGAGGCCTGGATAGAGCGCGATCAGGCGAGGGCGGCCGTCGTCGCGGTCCTTATGGATCGCCGCCGTGACCTTCCACTCGCCCTTGCGCAGGATCGATTGAACCTTGGGGATCAGGTGGAAGTCCACATCCAGTTCGCCGAAATGCCAATCGGAGGCAAGCGCCGCCTTCAACCGGTCGAGATCGCCGAGCGGCTTTTCCATGTCCGGCTCTTCGACCTCGACGTAACACATGCGGATCGCCGCATTGCGGTCGAAGACGCGCTCGTCGGCGGCCTTGCGCACCACCTGCGCGTTGATCACCGTATCCTGCGGCACGTCGATGACGAGATCGCCCTGGATCAGGGAGGAGCAGGAGAGGCGGCGGCCTTCCGGCAGCCCGCGCACGCGATCGTAACGTTCCTCCTTCGGCCCGACCGGCGACAGGTGATCGTCGGATGACGTAATGCCATGCTTGGCGAAGTTGCCTTCCTGCACCGAGACCTGACAGCGCCCGCAGGTCGCCCGTCCGCCGCAGACGCTCTCCACATAGACGCCGAGCTGGCGTGCGGCATCCAGCACCGGCGTGCCGACCGGAAACCGGCCGCGCTTGCCCGACGGCATGAAGAGGACGAGAGGGTGGATGCGGGTGTCGTTCATTTGGTTACTTCATTCGCGCGGTGTGGGCCGCGTTCTACTCCATCCGTGCCGCAGCGCCAGCCCTCGCCGCACGCCCGCCGCGGCGACCGCCATTGACCAGGGCAGGAGCGGCTGCAGCAGCGCCGTTCTCGGCCGGCTTGTAGTCGCGATAGGTCATGATCCAGTTGCCGCAGTTCTGGTCCGTGCCGTTCAGCACGTTTGCGGCGCGGACGGCTTCCATTTCCTGTGGCCGGCAGGGGTTCATGATGGCCGAGGTCATGCCCGCGCCGATCACCATCGGAATGAAGCCGGCGTTGATGCCATGCCGATGCGGCAGACCGAAGGAGATGTTGGAAAGTCCGCAGGTCGTGTTGACCTTCAGCTCCTCGCGGAGCCGCCGCAGCAGGGCGAAGACCTGCAGGCCCGCGGAGCCGAGGGCCCCAATCGGCATGACCAGCGGATCGACAACGATGTCATGCGCCTTGATGCCGTGGTCGGCAGCGCGCTCGACGATCTTCTTGGCAACCGCGAAGCGTACGTCCGGGTCCATGGAAATACCGGTCTCGTCGTTGGAGATCGCCACAACCGGCACGTCGTATTTCCTGCAGAGCGGCAGGATCGCCTCGAGCTTCTCCTCCTCGCCGGTCACGGAATTGACGAGCGGCCGCCCCTTGGCGATCTTGAGCGCCGCCTCGATCGCCGCCGTGACGGACGAGTCGATGGAGAGAGGCACGTCGACGAGGTTCTGGACGATCTCCAGCGTCTGGACGAGGAGCGGCGGTTCGGTTTCGTTCGGATTGACGGCGGTCACGCCGGCATTGACGTCGAGCATGGTGGCGCCGGCGGCGACCTGTTCCAGGGCATCCTTGATGACCGTGTCGAAATTGCCTTCCACCATTTCCGCCGCGAGCTTTTTGCGGCCGGTGGGGTTGATGCGCTCGCCGATCACGCAGAAGGGCTGGTCGAAGCCGATCACGACCTCGCGGGTTGCGGATGCGACGATGGTGCGGGTCATTGAGTTCCTGGCTCCCTAGTCGTTGGGCGCTCTCTGCGCCGCCGATATGGTTGTTCTCATGCGTCTATAAGGCAGTCTCGCGGCCGCCGGCCTTCACCAGAGCGATAAGCCGCTCCTTGTCATAGGCTGCCTCCAGCTCGGCAGCCGCCCTGTCCGCCTCGGCTTCCAGATCGTCGGACACGGGCACCGGATCGGCCTTGCGCCATTCCGCGAGGTAGTTGTCAGTCTCGGAAGCGCCGGTCCGCATGGCGCACATGTCGATCGCTTCGGTGAAGCGCAGTGTGAGTTCCCGCTTGGCGGTCTGGCGGCCCTTTTTGACGATCACCTGCGCCGGAATATCCCGCCAGTAGACGACGATGCGGTCGGCCATGAATTCCTCCGTGTTGCAGGCAAGCATGCACGGAGAGCGCCGAGGGGACTGCGCTTGCCACGACGTCGCACTGAGCAAAAACGACGTGTCTACCAGATGCGCCTGGTGAGACCGTGATAGATCCAGGTCCAGATCGGCGGCGGGAAACGGAGCACGGACGGCCCCTGCGGCTGATAGGGCTTCAACGTGCCGCCGATCGCATCCTCGAGCGACTGGACGCTGATATCGACGCATGCGGCCGTCATCAGCAGCGGATAGGTGGCAAGGCCATCGGCGCGCGAGGGCGTCAGCCGCTTCTCGTAAAGCGTGCCGCCCGTATCGATGCCCTTGTCGACCAGATGCACGGTCGCACCGAAATTCTTCTCGTCACGCCCGACGCGCGACCAGTAACCGCCCATCTGGCCACGATACATGGGGTTGATGCCGGCATGGAAATTGATGACCGGGCAGGAGATGGCGGCGAGCGTCGCCGGTGACAGAATACGGCAGGAAATGGTGAAGACCGCCGCCGGCTGCAGCTTTGTCACCGCGGCGTGACAGGCCGGATCGTTGAGCGACAATACATGGACGACCGGGATAGCCGGGTTCGGCTCGGCGGACAGGCCGTACTCGCGGATGATCTCTTCGGAGCGTCTGGCCGCGGCGCTCTTGCCGAGCCTGGAGGCGATCATGGTCGCAAGCTGGCCGAGGGCGACGAACCAGCCGAAGCGTTTTGCCCGGCGCCTGAGCAGCGTACCCTTCGATTCCGGCTCTTCCTCGATGACATGCAGGTCGGGAAAATGTTTCGCCAGCGCGTTGATCATCACCTGCGGGTTGGTCCCGCCCGATGTCATCACCACGATCCGAGAGTACCGGTCCTGCATGTGATTCCTCGCTTAAGCGCAGGGCCGCACTCTTCGCCGGAAGCCCAAAGAAACGGTTAAGCGGAGCGTAACGCTTGCGTGAGGTCGCCGTAGCCGGTGAAGCGGTATTCGTAGTCGAGGCCGAGATAAGCCGCCGCCGCCCGGGCCTTTTCCTGCAGGGCCTCGTCCTCCTCCTGGCTGAGATAGACGAGCTTGCGATAATTGCCGAAATAGAGGGCCTTCAGCTCGGGGTGTTTGTCGAGGCCGAGCGGTTCGATCACGAAGGCCTCGAACTGGCGGGCCAGGAAATCGGTCAGGAAGAAGGAAAACAGGTCCTCCTCGGCCCTTTCCGCGAAGGCCTCGTTGCCGGCGAAGAAGGAATAGCAATGCGGCCCTTCGATGCGGGCGATGCCTTCCCGCTCGCAAAGCCGGTCGATATCGCCGCCGGTGCCGCAATCCGCATAGGCGAAGAAGATCTTCTCGAAGCCGTTTTCGCGGGCCTCCGCGACCGCCTTCTCCAGCCCCGGCACGATCTTCTGCGGGTATGCATGCCAGATGGCGGGCAGACAATTGAGGTCGATATGATCGAGGCCGTGCTGGCGGCAGACGGCGAGGATTTCCCGCGCGATCGCTCCGCATGCGATCACGTGAACCTTTTGGCTGGTCGAACGTTCCATAGCCGGAAATTCATTTTCCGGCACAATTTGGTCCATATCCATCGGAGTATTCTATCATGACGGTCAAAACAGTCACCGTGATCGCCGCTCTTTTCGCCAGCATGCTTTCGCTTAGTTCCTGCGGGAATACGATTCGCGGCATGGGGCAGGACACGGCGAATGCCGTCGACGCCACCCAGGATGCCGGCCGCCGTGTCGATCGCGCAGCGCAGTAAAAAGCTCCTTTTTGCCCGTGAGGAGCCGGCCGGTCGAGGACGATGCGACCGGCCTGCGGTATGGTTCGCCCGGGCGGCTATCTGCTGCTGACGACAATCAGCCGGGGGCGAGGCTGTTGTGCCTGCGGCGGATGAAGTCCTTCGCCGTTTCGACGGTGACCGCGGCATCGCGGCAATAGGCATCGGCGCCGACCGCCTTGCCGAATTCCTCGTTGAGCGGCGCGCCGCCGACCAGCACGATATAGTCGTCGCGGATGCCCTTTTCCTTCATCGTGTCGATGACGACCTTCATATAGGGCATGGTAGTGGTGAGCAGCGCCGACATGCCGACGATGTCCGGCTTCTCCCTTTCGATCGCATCGAGATAGTTTTCGACCGGGTTGTTGATGCCGAGGTCGATCACGTCGAAGCCGGCGCCTTCCATCATCATCCCGACGAGGTTTTTGCCGATGTCGTGAATGTCACCCTTCACGGTGCCGATCACCATCTTGCCGAGCTTGGGCGCGCCGGTTTCGACAAGCAGCGGGCGGAGAATCGCCATGCCGGCCTTCATCGCATTGGCCGAGAGCAGCACTTCCGGCACGAAAAGGATGCCGTCGCGGAAATCGATGCCGACGATGCGCATGCCTTCGACCAGCGCCTGGGTCAGGATGTCGTAGGGCGTCCAGCCGCGCTCGAGCAGGATGTTGGTCGCCTCCTCGATTTCCTCCTTCAATCCGTCATAGAGGTCGTCATGCATCTGCTGCACGAGTTCCTCGTCGGAAAGTTCCGAAAGGATGATTTCGTCATCGGACATGGAATGCTTCCCTTCACGTTCCGGGGATCGGCAAATCAGACGCTCACCGTCTTCGAATATCTGTACCTGCAAATTGTTTCGCGATTTCCTTCGTATGCGACAGCGGCGCGTCGGAAAAACGACGGAGCGACTTGGGCTTGAATGTCTGTCCTGCGCAAACCCGTGACGCAGAGAGGCAGGGTTCGGCTTGCGCATGAGCCTAGCATGGCGCATCAGAAGAAGTGCCCATAGGGCGGCGTGAAGGCGAGGAGCATCATGGACGATTTGACCCCAGAGACGGAACCGGCAGGCGGCGCGGGACGACGCGGACGCGGCGAACGGGGCGCGGCAGGCCGCCGCGCGGCGCGCGCGGGCAGCGGGCCGGGTCCTTCGCTTCCCTATATCACCCGCAAGATCGGCGTGTACGAGGTTCTGGACGAGGAGGGCCTGCAGCTCATCGAGCGCAACGCCGACCTCATTCTGGAAGAAATCGGCATCGAGTTCCGCGAAGACGACGAGGCGCTCGACCTCTGGAAAAAGGCCGGCGCGGACGTTCAGGGCCACCGCGTGCATTTCCCGAAGGGGCTTTGCCGCGAGATCCTGAAAACCGCGCCCAGGGAATTCACCTGGCATGCCCGCAATCCCGAGCGCAACGTCCATATCGGCGGCAATGCGACCGTCTTCGCGCCGGTCTACGGTCCGCCCTTCGTGCGCGACCTCGACGGCAAGCGCCGCTATGCGACGATCGAGGATTTCCGCAATTTCGTGAAGCTCTCCTACATGGCGCCGTCCATGCACTCGTCCGGCGGCACGGTCTGCGAGCCCGTCGACGTGCCGGTCAACAAGCGGCATCTCGATATGGTCTACAGCCATATCAAGTATTCCGACAAACCGTTCATGGGCTCGGTAACCGCGCCGGAACGGGCCGAAGATACGATCGCCATGGCGAAGATCGTCTTCGGCGACGAGTTCGTCGAGAACAATTGCGTGACGCTGAACCTCATCAACGCCAATTCGCCGATGGTCTTCGACGGCACCATGCTCGGCGCGCTGAAGGTCTATGCGCGGCACAACCAGGCCTCGGTCGTCTCGCCCTTCATCCTGTCGGGCGCCATGAGCCCGGTCACCGTTGCCGGCACTCTGGCACAGATCCTCGCCGAGGTGCTTGCCGGCGCCTCCTTCACGCAGCTTATCCGCAAGGGCTCGCCGGTTCTCTTCGGCACCTTCGCCGCGTCGATTTCCATGCAGTCGGGCGCGCCGACCTTCGGCACGCCGGAGCCGTCGCTCGTCTCCTACGGCGCCGCGCAGCTCGCGCGCCGCCTCGGCCTGCCGTTCCGTACCGGCGGCTCGCTCTGCGGCTCGAAAGTTCCGGATGCGCAGGCGGCGCACGAATCCTCCAATACGCTCAACACGACGCTGCTTGCCGGCACGAATTTCGTGCTGCACGCGGCCGGTTGGCTGGAAGGCGGCCTTGTCTCTTCTTATGAGAAATTCATGATCGACCAGGACCAGCTCGGCATGATGCAGAAAATGGCCGCGGGCGTCGATCTTTCCGAGGAAGGCCAGGCGCTTTCCGCTATCCGCGAAGTCGGGCCGGGCAGCCACTATCTCGGCTGCAGTCACACGCAGGCGCATTTCCAGACGGCCTTCTACCGTTCGCCGCTCGCCGACAACAACTCGTTCGAGCAGTGGGAGATCGAGGGCGAGAAGCGGATCGAGCAGCGTGCCAACGCGCTCTGCCGCGCCTGGCTCGATTCCTACGAGGCGCCACCGCTCGATCCGGCGATCGACGAGGCGCTTCTCGCCTTTGTCAAGGATCGCAAGGATTCCATGCCGGACGCGTTCACATGAAGAGAGCCCGAGGCCGCCAGGGAGCAAGGCGGCGCCAGGCGGGTCGCCGACTTCATCCAGGAAGGGGTCTGGCGGCCGCACTATAAATACGAAGGACAACGGTGAACGCCCTCTCGACCATCCTGAGGCAGATTGCGGCGGCGCTCGAACCGCACGGCATTCTTGTTCGCGGGGTGGTGAATTTCAAAGCCGGCGAGGGACCTTCGCTGACGGGCGGTTCCTGCGCCCTGTCCGTCATCCTGCTCGGCAATGTCGGCGGCTCGATATGGCCTGTCTTCACGCGATGGCAGAAGACATATGACGGTCCCGATCCGCTCGACACATGGTCGAAACAGTTGATCCGGCCGCTGGCGGAAGCACTCGGCGCGACCGCCTATTTCCCGTCCGATCCGCCCTGGCAGCCGTTCCAGCGATGGGCGATGCAGGCGGAAGGTCTAAAGCCATCTCCGCTCGGCATCCTCATCCATCCGGAATATGGGCTCTGGCATGGCTATCGCGGTGCGTTGGCCTTTCCGTTCGAGATCGACGCCCCGGTCACGAAGGCCACTCATCCCTGCGATCACTGCCACGGCAAACCCTGCCTGACAGCTTGTCCCGCCGGTGCGATCAACCTGACCGGCTTCGACGTCCCGGCCTGCCGGACCTATCTCGCAAGCGAGAGTGCTGAGAAAACCTGCATGATCTCCGGCTGTCTGGCCCGCAATGCCTGTCCGGTCGGCGAAAAATTCCGCTACCCGCCGGAGCAGCTCCAGTTCCACATGGCGGCGCTGGTGTCCTAGATATTCGCCTTCGGATAGGCTCGCTCCAGTCCGCCGGACTTCGCCAGCCCTTCGCGGAAGGCGAGATAGGCGGAATGCTGGCTGGATTTCGCCGCTTCCATCAGCCGGATCTGCAGCCGGGCAGGGGCGGCATTGCCGATCCACTCCCCGCATTGCTGCAGTTTCAGGGCGTTGAGGAACCGCGCTTCCGATGCCTGGTCGAGGTAGAGATGCAGGCCGTCGAGCAGCAGATCGTCGGAGGTGGGGTTCTCCATGAGAAGCGTGAGCCAGCTCCGGTGTTCGGCCGAAAGCCCGGCAAGGCTTTCCGCCACCGTCTCGCGGCTGCCGATCGGGGAAATGCTCGCCATATCTTTCGTCCTCGGCGTTATCCTCGCCGGCGGCGTCTTTCCCGACCGGAATCGCCGCCCGATTCACTGGCGGTCTTATTGCGCAGCGGGCCGATCTTGTCGACGATTTCCTCGATCGTCGGGCGTGGGCGGGGCGTGTAGTCGTCGAGGGCCTTGCGCATGGCGGCAAGATGTTCGCAGGACGTGCCGCAGCAGCCGCCGATGATCTTCGCGCCGGCATCGCGGGCTAACCTCGCATATTCGGCCATCAGCGGCGGCGTGCCGGAGTAGAAGATCTCGGCGCCGCGATATTCCGGAATGCCGCAATTGCCCTTGACGATGGTGATTGCATCCGGATCGGCAGCCGTCATGTCGAGCAGGCTCGACAGGATATCCGAAGCGCCGACGCCGCAATTGGCCCCGACGGCAACCGGACCGCTCCCTACATTCTTCGCCACACCATGGATATTCTTGGGATCGAGCCCCATCATCGTCCTTCCGGCCGTGTCGAAGGAGCCGGTATAGGTATAGGGCAGGCCGATCCTGGCAGCCGCTTCGGCGGCCGCGCGGATTTCATCGGCAGACGACATGGTCTCGATCCAGGCAAGATCGGCGCCGCCGGCCTTCAGGCCTTCGATCTGTTCGGCGAAAGCCGCAACCGCATCCTCGTAGGAAAGCGCGCCGAGCGGGATGAGCAGTTCACCTGTCGGGCCGACGGAGCCTGCGACGATTACCTTGCGGCCGGCGTTATCCGCGACCTTGCGGGCGATCTCGGCGGCGCGCCTGTTGAGTTCGTGCACACGGCCTTCCGCCTTGTGCAGCTTCAGCCTGTGGCGCGTGCCGCCGAAGGAATTGGTGAGGATGATATCGGCACCCGCATCGACGAAATCCTGATGCAGCTTCTCGATCTTGTCCGGCGCGGCCTCGTTCCAGAGCTCGGGTGCTTCACCGGCTTCGAGCCCCATGGCAAAGAGGTTGGTGCCGGTCGCGCCGTCGGCCAGCAGCACGCCCTTTTCTCGGAGAAGTTCGGTCAGTGCGTCGGCGGTCGGCATTCACGCGCTCCTTGCGGTATGGTCGATCATATAAAGATTGCCTTATATGATTGCAACTCAATGACCGACCGCCTCCACGCGACACCGATGGCTCTCATTCCGCCGCCATCTTCTCCGTCTCGTGACCGGCCGGCGTGACCATGGCGGCGATGATCGTCTGAAGATCGAGGATGCCGACCGGCGCGCCTTTCTCGTCAACGATGACCGCCCGAGACTGGTTGGCCTCGGTCATCTGCCTGGCGACCGTCTCCAACGTTGCATCGCCGGAAAGCCGCAGGCCGTCCGTGGCTCCCTCGAGCGGACGCATCACCGTTTGCGCCCGGATGACGCGACCGCGGTTCACCTCCTTGACGAAGGCAGTGATGTAATCGTCGGCCGGAGACAGCACGATTTCCTGACCGGTGCCCTGCTGCACGACCTGGCCGTCGCGCAGGATGGCGATCTTGTCGCCCAATCTCAGCGCCTCGTCGAGATCGTGGGTGATGAAGACGACGGTCTTCTTGAGCTCCGCCTGCAGGTCGAGCAGCACGGTCTGCATGTCGACGCGGATCAGGGGGTCGAGCGCCGAATAGGCCTCGTCCATCAGAAGGATATCGGCATTATTGGTGAGCGCCCGGGCAAGCCCGACGCGCTGCTGCATGCCGCCGGAAAGCTGGTTGGGATAGTGCTTCTCGAAGCCGGCAAGCCCGACGCGTTCGATCCAGTATTGGCCGCGCTTGACGCTTTCGGAGCGTGGCACGCCCTGGATATCCAGGCCGTAGAGGGTGTTTTCGATAACCGTGCGGTGCGGCAGAAGTGCAAACTTCTGAAACACCATCGCCGTCCTGTGGCGCCGGAATTCGCGCAGGTCCCTTTCGTTCATGCGACAGAC
This sequence comes from Neorhizobium descurainiae, assembly GCF_051400715.1. Classification (NCBI taxonomy): domain Bacteria; kingdom Pseudomonadati; phylum Pseudomonadota; class Alphaproteobacteria; order Hyphomicrobiales; family Rhizobiaceae; genus Neorhizobium; species Neorhizobium descurainiae. The sequence continues at coordinate 46,298 of NZ_JBLFFK010000016.1, read as the reverse complement.
ATCGGCGCCGGCATAGACGACCTCGCCGGTGGTCGGCTCGATCAGGCGGTTGATGTGACGGATGAGGGTCGACTTTCCCGAGCCGGAAAGCCCCATCACCACCGTGATGCCGCCGGCGGGCATGGAGATGTTGATGTCCTTCAACCCGAGCACGTGGCCGTGCTTTTCGTTGAGCTCCGCCTTCGTCATGCCGGCTTTGACCGCATCGACATAGTCGCCTGCGCGGTCGCCGAAAATCTTGTAGAGGCCTTTGATCTCGATGCCTTGACTAGCCATGGATCACCTCCGGATGCCTGCGCGGGCGCTGGCCGGAACGGCGTCGAACGTCCGGCATCAAGCTGCAATTCGCCATGATTTCCCCTTTATCTATTTCTGGTTCATCGCCCTTGCCCGGCATGGCTTTCCGGGCGCGAGAGGCAAATCCTAGCAGAATCCGCGCCGGAAGTATCGCGTAGCGGCAGACGGGCGACGCCACCTCGGGCGACACGTAGGAGGCGTAGCTGCGACACGGACGGGCAGGTTCGCCTTCAAGACCTTGCCTCAGAGTGACGCCTTGACCTTCTCGGCGATGTCCGGCGTGACCCAGGGGGTCCAGATGTCCGGCATGGTTTTCAGGAAGTGCCGGGCGGCATCCTCGTTCGTGCTCTTGTTCTTCTCCTGCCAGGCAAGGATGCTGTTGACCGTCGCGTTGGTCCACTTGCGCTTCCTGACATAGTCCATCGCCACGTCCGCCTTCTCGGCGAACTCCTTGGTGACGAGCGTAAAGGCCTGCGAGGTGGGATAGGAGTTGACCTTCGGGCTCGGGCAATCCGGCACGGCGGTGCAGGCATCCCAGTCTGCCTTGTCGTGCGGTACGTCGAAGGAGAGCTTCACCATCTCGTATTTGCCGAGGAAGGCGGTCGGTGCCCAATAATAGCCGAGCCAGCCTGTCCTCTTTTCGAAGGCCTTGGCGATCGAGGCGTCGAGACCGGCGGCCGTGCCCGTGTCGATCAGCTCGAAATTCTTGTCCTCAGCCGCGAGCGCCTTGTAGAGATTGGCGGTCGAAACCTGACAGCTCCAGCCCGTCGGGCAGTTGTAGATGGCGCCTTTGGAAGGATTGTCCGGAGCGGGGAAGAGTTCGGGATGGGCGAGAGCCTGCTGCACGGTCCTGATGTCGCGGTGGGCGTCGGCCACGAATTTCGGAATCCACCAGCCCTCGACCGCGCCGTCGGCGAGGATCTCGGCTCCGACGATCAGCCGGCCTGCCGAGACCGCCCTGTCGAGCAGCGTGCGTACGGAGTTGACCCAGAATTCCGGCGCGACGTCCGGCTGTCCCTTCTGATTCATGGAGAGGAAGGTCGGCATCGTGTCGCCGGCGACAAGTGTTACGGCGCAGCCATAGCCTTTTTCGAGGACGATCTTGTCCACATGGGCGGCCACGCCTGCCGACGCCCAGTTCATCTCCGCAATCGAGACTGAACCGCAATCGGCCTGCGCGGAGCCCGCAAAGGTGTAAAGACCGGCTGCGAGGGCGGCGGAAGCAAGGAGTTTTTTCATCTTAAGACCTCCCAGTCTCATCGTTGCGGTGCCTCGGCAGATGTTCCGCTCGGTCATCCGTAACAAGGCGCGACGCGTCTTTCCGCAGATGCGAAACTCTCTTGCACAGATACCGCGCATTTATATGTCAGCCTGATGCCAAGGTACGGTTTCACCACCGGAAATCAATCTGCCGCCGCCGGCAAACGCGCCTTGCGCAAATCCCGGTCCCCGTCGCTCCGCTCTTTGCCAATCTCCACGCCAATTGCAACGTGCGGGAGAGGCCGGTCATGGCGCCGGCGAGGTGTTGCGCGAGATGCGGTATCCTGCAACCGCTCGGCGCCGTTCCGGCCTGGCGGAATTCTCGGGAAACATGAAAAGAGAGAAATCCGCGTGACTTATGGCCCGCAATAACCATCCGGTAAGAATGTCGCGCTATTGATTTTCGTGCGGGCGGTAAGCTCGCCCTTGGCACCGGATCAGGTAGTGCGTACCGGTTGCCCTTGTGTCCGATGTCGGGCCTCCATGTTTCGGCTCCGGGACAATTTCACCTTCCGATTGTGTCGATTCGCGCCGCGGTTCCGGATGCCGCGAGGAAATGTCCGGCTGCGGCGCGGCACGTGTCGGTTGACTCTCGCCTGCAAAGCCTGCACCATTTCCAGGCAATGCGAATCCAGAGCCATCACCAACAGGGCCGGACGCCTCTCTTGTCTACGAATCGTCCGGTCCCCTCTGGAGCAGGCCACTTCCTCTCATGACACGCTCCGGTCATCTCACGCTCGTCCTCGGCGGCGCTCGCTCGGGCAAATCCGGTTTCTCGGAAAAGCTGGCGAGGGAAAGCGGCCTGGAACGGCACTATATCGCGACCGGCCGCGCTTATGACGACGAGATGCGCGAGCGCATCGCCCGCCACCGGGCCGATCGCGGCGAGGGCTGGGTGACGCATGAGGTGCCGCTCGATCTCGCGGCGCATCTCACCAAAATAGATGCGCCGGGCAGCGTCATCCTGGTCGACTGCCTGACGCTGTGGATCACCAATCTGATGATGGAGGGGCACGACGTCGATGCCGAAGGCGCCGCGCTTGTCCGCGCGTTCGAATCTCTCTCCGGCCGTCTCATTCTCGTCTCCAACGAGGTCGGGCTCGGCATCGTGCCGGAAAACAGGATGGCGCGGGAATTCCGCGATCATGCCGGCCGGCTGCATCAGCGCATAGCGGCCGTCGCCGACGAGGTTTTCTTCATCGCCGCCGGTCTTCCCCTGAAGATGAAGGGCTAGAACCGAGACAGACGCCTGCAACCCGACCCCCCCCCGGGAGGCAGCCATGCACTTCCGGGATTGCGCTCCAAGCGTTTGCCGCTATTGTGCGCGACCTTGAAAGCGGTCGAATACGGGATGAAGCTATGCACAAGGTCATTTTCGATACGGATCCCGGCGTCGACGACGCCATGGCGCTGCTCTTCCTGCACCGGCATCCGGAAATCGACCTTCTCGGCGTGACCACGGTCTTCGGCAATGTCGGCGTCGATCTGACGACCCGCAATGCACAGTTCCTGCATCGGGAATGGGGGATTTCCGCACCGATCGCCAAGGGGGCTGCCCAGACCGTCGATCCGTCCCGCCGCGACGACCGCGCAGCTTCGGTCGTGCATGGCGCCGACGGTCTCGGAAATATCGGCGTGCCGGAGACGGTGGACTGGCGGCTCGATCCGCGCCCGGCCCATCAGTTCATCATCGACACGGTACGCGCCAATCCCGGCGAGGTGACGCTCGTCGCCGTCGGCCGCATGACCAATCTGGCGCTGGCGCTTCGCGCCGATCCGGAGATTGCCGGCTTGGTCAAGGAAGTCATCGTCATGGGCGGCGCCTTCGACGTTATCGGCAATGTGACGCCGGCCGCCGAAGCCAATATCCACGGCGATCCGGAAGCCGCCGACATCATCTTCACGACCCCGTGGAAGGTCACCATCGTCGGCCTCGACGTGACCATGAAGACGATCATGACCGCGGAATATCTGGAAGTGATGGTGAAATCGGGCGACCGGTCCGTGAAGCTCCTGTCCGACCTGTCGCAATACTACATCGACTTCTACAAAAGCCGCGTCGGCATCGCCGGCATGGCGGTGCACGACAGCACGGCCTGCGTCTATCTGGTGCGGCCGGACCTCTTCACGCTGCGCGGCGGCGCCGTGCGCGTCGTCTGCGGCGGCATTGCAGACGGCGCGACGATCCAGGCGCCCGACCACGGCCGCAAATTCACCGGCAGTCCGTGGGACGGGCAGCCGAGCCAGTGGGTCTGCACGGACGTCCGATCGGAGGAAGTGCTCGAGGTTATCCGCGCGGGGCTGGTGGACGGCCGTCATTCGGTTGCCTGATCGGGCAATTGCTGTTTAGGCAACAGTTCCCGCGCAAATTTTCACGCGGGAAAACGAGGCCATTGGCATTTGGGATCGATTTCCCTATGTGGAACTTTGATTTCTTATTTTTCAGAGGACATGGGCGTGACTGCTACATTCGACAAAGTTGCCGACATCATCGCTGAGACCAGCGAAATCGATCGCGAAACGATCACGCCGGAAAGCCACACGATCGATGACCTCGGCATCGACAGCCTCGACTTTCTGGATATCGTCTTCGCCATCGACAAGGAGTTCGGCATCAAGATCCCGCTGGAACAGTGGACGCAGGAAGTGAACGAAGGCAAGGTTTCGACCGAGGAATATTTCGTTCTCAAGAATCTCTGCGCCAAGATCGACGAGCTGAGGGCGGCAAAGGGCTGATCGTCACCGATCTCCCGGGCCGGCAATCTCATGCTGCTCGAATATTTCCAGATGATCGATCGTGTCGAAGCGGTCGATCTCAAGGCGAAAACCCTCAAGGCGCGTTCGGTCGTGCCGGCGAAAAGCCCCGTCTTCGAGGGCCATTTCCCGGGAATGCCGCTGGTGCCGGGCGTTCTGCTGATCGAAACCATGGCGCAGGCCTCCGGCTTCCTGGTGCTCGCCGCCACGGATTTCGCCGCCATGCCTTTCCTGATGTCGGTCGACGGCGCCAAGATGCGCACTTTCGTCGAACCGGATGCCGTGCTCGATATAGAGGCGTTTCTGGAGCATGAGGGATCGGGCTATGCCGTCACCAAGGCGAAGATTTCGAGCGCCGGCAAGCGGATCTGCGATGCGCAGCTCAAGCTGCGCACCATGAATTTCAGCGAAATCCCGCTGGCGCCGGTCGTCCGCAAGCGGGCGGAAGAGGTCGGCCTCCTGGACGCGCTTGCCGCAAGCGCCTAGATCTGACGCAGTTTCTGACGGAAAACCGGTTCCCGCTTTTCCCGGAATTGCCTAAAAGCTCTCCCATCGAGGCCGGTGGGCAAAGAGGATATGATGAAGTCTGACAATGATGTCGTGATTACCGGGATCGGGATCGTCACCAGCCAGGGCGTCGGCAAGGAGGCGCATGTGGCTCTCCTGTCGGCGGCGGAGGTGGGGGCGCCCAAGGTCGAGACCGAGCGTTTCGCGCCCTATCCGGTTCATCCCATGCCGGAAATCGACTGGTCGGCGCAGATTCCGAAACGCGGCGACCAACGCCAGATGGAGAACTGGCAGAGGCTCGGGGTCTTTTCCGCCGGCCTGGCGCTCGACGATGCGGGCCTCAAGACCGATGCGGAAGCCTGCGCTTCCATGGACATGATCGTGGCGGCCGGTGGCGGCGAGCGCGACATCAAGGTCGATTCCCTGATCGTCGACGAGGCGTTGAAGCGCAACGACCGCGAGATGCTCTTGAACGAGAAGCTGACGACCGAGCTCAGGCCAACGCTGTTCCTGGCACAGCTTTCCAATCTCGTCGCCGGCAATATCTCGATCGTCCACAAGGTCACGGGCTCGTCCCGCACCTTCATGGGCGAGGAGTCGGCCGGCATTTCCGCCGTCGAGACGGCGTTCCACCGCATAAGGGCCGGCCAATCGACCCATTGCCTGGTCGGCGGCGCCTTTGTCGCCGAGCGTGCCGACATCATCCTGCTCGTCGAGGGCATCCGGGCGCATGCGACCGGCGGTTGGCATCCGCTCTGGTCGCGCTCGGCCGAGGATGGCGGCGGCATGATCATGGGATCGGTCGGCGCCTTCCTGGTGCTCGAATCGCGGGCTCATGCCGAGGCTCGCGGCGCGCATGTCTATGCGGCGATCGACGAAATCGAAGGCGATCGGGGCAACCGCGAGGACGGCCGGCTCGAAAAGCGGCTCACCCGTCTCGCTCACCATGCCTCCGGCCTCTCGAAAGACGACACGGTCGTCTTTTCAGGCACGAGCGGGGTGGTGGAGCTCGCATCGCGCGAAAAGGCGGTGCTGGAGCAGGAGTTTGCCGGCGCACCGATACGCGGTTACGGCGGCGTCACCGGCCACGGCATGGAGGCGCAGTTTCCGCTCGGTCTTGCGCTCGCCGCACTCAGCTTGGATGGCGCGGTCCGCGTTCCTACATTCGATGCCCGGAACGAAAAGCCGATGGCGGCTCCTGCAAAGCATGCGGTGGTGACGACGATCGGTTACACGCGCGGCGAGGGCCTCGCGGTCCTCTCTGCGGCGTAAAGGAGCAATCATGAGCGACAATCGCTTCAAGGATCATATCGGCCGCCCGATCGTGGCGGTCACCGGCATGGGTGTCATGACCTCGCTTGGCCAGGGACTTGCCGACAATTGGGCGGCGCTGACCTCCGGCACGTCAGGCATCCACAAGGTCAGCCGCTTTCCGACGGAAGGACTTTCGACCAGGATCAGCGGCACGGTCGATTTCATCAAGGTGCCGGCGGAGAATTCCGTCGAACGCTCCTTCGCCTTTGCGCGCGACACCACCGCCGAGGCGCTGGCCCAGGCAGGGCTTTCCGGCGATTTCGACGGCCCGCTCTTCCTCGCCGCGCCCCCGGTGGAGCCCGAATGGAGCGACCGTTTCGCGCTTGCCGACCGCGCCCCGCCGTCCAAGGCGGAGGGCGACGCCTATGACCGCTTCCTCACCGCCATGCGTGAGCGTCCCGATCCGGTCTTCCTCGAAGCCGTGCAGTTCGGCTCGATTTCCGAGCGCCTGGCCGACACGTTCGGCACGCGCGGACTTCCCGTGACGCTGTCGACCGCCTGCGCATCGGGCGCCACCGCCATCCAGCTCGGCGTCGAGGCGATCCGCCAGGGCCGCACCGATCGCGCTCTGACGGTCGCGACGGACGGTTCGGTCAGTGCCGAGGCGCTCATCCGCTTCTCGCTGCTTTCCGCGCTCTCCACTCAGAACGACCCGCCGGAAAAGGCGTCCAAGCCCTTCAGCAAGGATCGCGACGGCTTCGTGATCGCCGAAGGGGCTGCGACGCTCGTGCTCGAATCGCTGGAATCGGCGATCGCCCGCGGTGCCAAGGTTCTCGGCATCCTGAAAGGGTGCGGCGAGAAGGCCGACCATTTCCACCGCACCCGGTCCTCGCCGGACGGCGGCCCGGCGATCGCGACGATCCGTGCAGCCCTTGCGGATGCCGGCATGGACGAGAGCGGCATCGGCTATATCAACGCGCACGGCACGTCGACGCCGGAAAACGACAAGATGGAATACGGCTCCATGCTCGCCGTCTTCGGCGATAGCCTCAAGGACATCCCGGTTTCGTCTAACAAGTCGATGATCGGCCATACGCTGACCGCCGCCGGGGCCGTGGAGGCCGTCTTCTCCATCCAGACGATGCTGACGGGTACGCTGCCGCCGACCATCAACTACACCAATCCCGATCCGACGATCGTGCTCGACGTGGTGCCGAACAAGAAGCGGGATGGGCAGCCGAGGGCCGTACTTTCCAACTCCTTCGGCTTCGGCGGCCAGAACGCCAGCCTTGTCATGACGCTGGAACCGGCTTAGAGACCGTCCGCAATCAATTTCGACAAGCTTTGACGCCTCCGGGCGAAGGAAGACCTATTATGCGCGCTCTGCAACTGATCGACGACCGCAAGCTCGAGGCCGTGGACATTCCCGAGCCCGAAGCGCCGGGCCCTGGCGAGGTGACCCTTCGCGTCAAGGCGGTCGCGCTCAACCATATCGACGTCTGGGGCTGGCGCGGCATGGCGTTCGCCAAGCGCAAGATGCCGCTGACGATCGGCGCGGAAGCCTCCGGCGTCGTGGAAGCGATCGGCCCGGGCGTCTCGAACGTCCTGCCCGGCCAGCTCGTGTCGATCTACGGTGCGCGCACCTGCGGTCTCTGCAAGGCCTGCCGTGAGAAGCGCGACAATCTCTGCGAAAACGTCTCCGGGGTGCACGGCTTCCATCTCGACGGCTTCGCGCAGGAAAAGACCAACCTGCCGGCACGCCTTCTGGTGCCGGCGCCTCCCGGCGTCGATGCGGTCGGCGCGGCACTCGCGCCGGTGACCTTCGGCACGGTGGAGCACATGCTGTTCGACAATGCCAAGCTCCAGCCGGGCGAGACGATCCTCGTGCATGCCGGCGGCTCGGGAATCGGAACTGCGGCGATCCAGCTCGCCAAGAAGATGGGCTGCACGGTGATCACCACCGTCGGTTCCGACGACAAGATCGAGCGCGCCAGGGCGCTCGGCGCCGATCACGTCATCAACTACCGTACCGACCGCTTCGAAGGCGTTGTCCGCAAGCTTACGAAGAAGAAGGGCGTCGACGTGGTCTTCGAACATGTCGGCAAGGATACGTGGGCGGGGTCGATGCTGTGCCTCAAGCGCGGCGGCCGGCTCGTCACCTGCGGCTCGACCTCCGGCGTCTCGACCGAGATGAACCTGATGATGCTCTTCCAGCAGCAGTTGAAGCTGCTCGGCTCCTTCGGCTGCCGCATGGAGAACATGGCGGATGCCATGCAGAAGATGGCCCAGGGCATCGTCCATCCGGTCATCGACACGGAAGTCACCTTCGACGAGATCGACAAGGCGCTGGAGCGCATGGAAACCCGCCAGGTGTTCGGCAAGATCGTGCTCAGGATGGATTGAGGCGCCTGCCCGTGAAGATGTTCGTCGTCCGGATCGCGATTGCGCTGAGAAACCTCCAGCAATGGCTGGTGGCGCAGCTCGCATTCGGGTTCCTCAATCTTCTCAAGGTTTTTCCGGCCGATCCGGCGATCCGTTTCGCCGATCGCGTGGCGCGCCGCGTCGGTCCGAAGCTCGGCCGCCACAAGCTGATGCGCGTCAACCTGCGCAACGCCTATCCGGAGAAGACAGACGAGGAGCTCGAGCAGATCGCCATCGCGAGCTGGGGACATATGGGCCGGCTTGCGGCCGAATACGTCTTCCTGGACCGCCTGTTCGATTTCGATCCCGACCAGGAAAAGCCGGGCAGGGTGGAGGTGTCGGGCATCCCGATCTTCGTCGATCTGCGCGACAATCCGCGCCCTTTCATCGTCTTCACCGCCCATACGGGCAATTTCGAGCTCCTGCCGGTCGCAGGCAAGGCATTCGGCCTGGAGGTAATGGTGCTCTTCCGGCCGCCGAACAACCCCTATATCGCTGAAAAGGTCTTTGCCTTCCGCGCCAGCCGCATGGGTCAGCTGGTGCCGTCGCATGCCGGTTCGTCCTTCGCGCTCGCCCGCAGGCTTGAGGCGGGCGGCGGCGTCGGCGTTCTGGTGGACCAGAAATTCCGGAAGGGGCTCAAGACGACGTTCTTCGGCCGGCCGGTGCAGACCAATCCGCTGCTCGCCAAGCTCGTACGGCAATTCAATGCGGACGTATATCCGGCGCGCTGCATCCGCCTGCCTGACAATCGCTACCGGCTGGAGATCGAACCGAAGATCGAACTGCCCCGGGACGCGAAAGGAAACCTCGATGTCCAGGGCACGGCGCAGGTGTTGAACGACAAGGTGGAAAGCTGGGTGCGGGAATATCCCGAGCAATGGCTCTGGTACCACGATCGCTGGCACATCAAGCGCCAACTGTAATCTGCGGATGCGCAAAATCTGATTACATCTTGGGATTGCACGGCCGGATATTCTGAATTAAGTCATCGGCCACAAATTGGGTCTGATTTTTAAGAAAAGAATTAATCTGAATCGCATCAAATAACGGAGGTGTCGATCTCGCGAAAGGTCGAGCGTGTCTCCGGACAGGGGAGAGGGGTGTTTTTTGCAGGCCTTGATCGATCTTTTCTGGTTCAAATATGCCGATCTGCGGCAGGCGATCGACCATAACGACACACAGGCGACCGCCGCGCTCGACCGTGAGCTCGATCCGCTCCTGCTCGCGATCTTTTCGAGCCAGGGGAAGGACCCGGCCAGTATCCAGGCACAGTTCCGGTTCGCTCTCGATCTCCTGAACGAAGAGGCCGACGACGGCGGTTGCGTGCGCCGCAACGGGCATCTGCTGCAGATGCTGGTCGAGCGTTACGTGGTTCCCGAAACCGGCCTTTCGCCCAACCGCCGGCCTGTTCCGGAACCGACGGAAACGTCGGTTATCGCCGATGCCACGGCCGACGGCTTTCTCGACGACGCTCTCCTCAACCGTATTTCCGACCGCATCGTGGTGATCGCTCCGGGCTACCGCATCTTCTATTCGAACGAAACGAATGCCCGTCGTCTCGATCTCCCGCGTGATGCGCTGATCGGCCGGCATATTGCCGAATTCGTCGGCATCCACCGCTTCCAGAACGAATTCAAGCCGGCTCTCGACCGTTGCTTCGAGGGCGAAAGCATCTCGCTCACCTATGCGGACCAGGTCGACGGACAGACGGTGGTGATCCGCTGCCGCATGTCGCCCTGCGTTTCGGGGTCGTCGCAACTCATCGGCGCGCTTCTCGTCATGCAGGAGACCGCCGACCGCCGCCGGCGTCCGGCGGCATAACCTCTATTTATCCGACCAAACGGCGAGCTCATATCCTTCCGGATCGGCGAACTGGAATCGCCGTCCGCCGGGGAAGGAGAAGATCGGCTTGACGATCCTGCCGCCGGCTTCCTCGACCTTGGCCTGGATGGCTTCGAGATCGTCCGCGAAGAGGATGACCAGCGCGCCGCCTTTGGCATTCACATTCCCGGCTTTCGCAAAGCCGCCGGTCAGCCGCCCGTCCTGGAATTCGCAATAGTCCGGTCCGTAATCGGTGAAGGTCCAGCCGAAGGCCGAGCCGTAGAACGCCTTGGCCCTGCCGATGTCGCCAACGTTGAATTCGATATAGTCGATCTTGCGATCCGCTCCTCTGGCTCCCATGAGTTGCCTCCTATTTCTTCCGTTCCATCAGGTCTTTCAGCGTTCTCAGGTCCTTGAGAACATGAGCGGCGTCCGATTCGAAAGCCGCATCGTCGAGGTCCGGGCGCTGCAGCAGCGTGAACATGACTTCCGCGCCGTCGCCGTTTCGCATCACCCGCAGCGGATTTTCCACGACGAGGCCGTTTTCCATCGTCACCGTATGGTCGAGGATGCCGAAGGGATTGCTGGGCGTGAACCGCACGCGCACCTTGCCGATCGGTCCGCCGTCGCCGATCCAATCCTCGCCATCGCGGGTAAGGCCGGCGGATAGTCCCGATGCCCAGAGCGGCATGTTCTCGGGATTGGCGGCAAAGGCGTAAACCTCCTGCCAGGGTCTTTCGATGCTCATGTGAATGATACGGGCGGGCAAGGTCGTCATGGTCGTTCCTCCATTTGCCGCAGGCCTATCGGAAAAGGTCCCACGCTTCTTGAACAAAACGGACAATCAGGCAAAGAGCTGCCGGCGAATGTCCTGCGGCGTCAGCGTCGTAAGTTCCTTCACGTCCCGGGTCATGTGAGCCTGATCGGCATAGCCGGCTTCATAGGCGAGAACCGCCAGATTGTCCGATGCCGGCCTGCGCAGGAGGCGCAAAAAACGCTGGAGGCGGAGAATGCGTTCGAGCGTCTTCGGTCCGTAACCGAAATGATCCCGGCTTCGCCTCCGCAGGGTGCGTTCGCCGAGTGCCGCATCTCCCGATAATTCGCGTAGCGTACCGCAGCTCAGGCGGTCGAAAAGCGCTTCCATGTCGTCTCGCGGATCAGCGGCTGCCGCGGCCTCTCCGTATGCCCACGCGCAAAGACGCTTCAGCCTGTGCCCTGGGTCCTTTTCGGCTGCGAGCTGTTCCTCGATTGCGCTTACGTCGCTCCGCACCTCCCGTAACGGCACCGCTTGCCCGACGAGTTCGCTCAGCGGAACGTCGAGCCAGCGCAAGGCGGCGCCGGGCCTAAAGCGCAGCCCGAGGATCGTCTCTCCGGAGGGTAGGGCCGGGAAGGCGGCGATGCGGTCGGGGCCGATCACCATCAACCGGCCGCCGGTCCATATCAGGTCCGAACAGCCGTCCGGGACGACTGCTGCCTGTCCTGCGAAATCCTGAGGCAGTCTGTGCGACCAGACGCAGCGGAAAAGTCTTGCGAGCGGGCCTGTCAGCGGCTGCTCGCGATAGCTGCCGGCGCACATGGCCAGCACCGGCATATCTGTCTTGGCGGCGGCACTCATGAGAGGCCTTGTCGCATCCGATATGGGCACAGGCAAGGCATTGTCCCGGTCAAGCCAAATGGCGCCGGCCGTCCTCATGACGGAGACGGAGTGTCATGGAAATTTAATCGTTTAATGTGGCCGCCGCCTTGCCGTCGAACTATATGAGTGCGACAACACCGTCGAATCTTCAAATGGAGGCACATCCGTGGAACAGGCAGAAATCGGCCTTATCGGGCTTGGCGTCATGGGCTCGAATCTTTCGCTCAACATTGCCGAAAAAGGCAACAGGATCGCCGTCTTCAACCGCACTCCGGAAGCGACCCGCAAGTTCTATGCCGAGGCCGGCGAACTGCAGGGCCAGCTCGTGCCCTGCGAGACCCTAGAAGAATTCGTCGCCGCCATCCGCCCGCCGCGGCCGATCATCATCATGATCAAGGCCGGCGATCCCGTCGACCAGCAGATGGAGCTCCTGAAGCCCTACCTTTCGGCCGGCGACATCATGATCGATGCCGGCAACGCGAATTTCCGCGACACGATGCGCCGTTTCGACAATCTGAAGGACAGCGGCCTGACCTTCATCGGCATGGGTGTTTCCGGCGGCGAAGAGGGTGCTCGCCACGGCCCGTCGATCATGGTCGGCGGCACGGAGGAGAGCTGGAAGCGCGTCGAGAAGGTGATGACCTCGATTTCCGCCAAATTCAATGGCGAGCCCTGCGTCGCCTGGCTCGGCGAAAACGGCGCCGGCCATTTCGTCAAGACCATCCATAACGGCATCGAATATGCCGACATGCAGATGATCGCCGAAATCTACGGCATCCTTCGCGACGGCCTCGGCATGAGCGCATCCGAGATCGGCAACGTCTTCGGCCGCTGGAATACCGGCCGCCTCAATTCCTACCTGATCGAGATCACCGAGAAGGTTCTGAAGGCGACCGATCCGATTTCCGGCAAGCCGATGGTCGACGTCATCGTCGACAGTGCCGGCCAGAAGGGCACCGGCAAGTGGTCGGTCATCGAAGCGCAGAATCTCGGCGTTGCCGCAACCGCCATCGAAGCCGCCGTCGCGGGCCGCATCCTGTCGTCGCAGCGCGAAGAGCGCGTTGCCGCGGAGAAGATCTTCGGCCTGCCGAAGGTCGCGGAGAAGAAGGACGGCATGGCCTTCCTGGCCGATCTCGAAAACGCGCTGCTGGCCGCCAAGATCGGCGCCTATGCGCAGGGGTTCGCGGTCATGGCCGCCGCGTCCGCCGAATACAACTGGAACCTGCCGATGCCGACGATCGCCAAGATCTGGCGCGCCGGCTGCATCATCCGCTCGCAGTTCCTCGACGAGATCACCTCGGCCTTCACCAAGGATCCGCATGTGGCGAACCTCATCGTCACCCCGGCCTTCTCGAAAATGGTCAAGGAAACCGACGGCGCACTGCGCCGCGTCGTCTCCTATGCGGCGCTTTCCGGCCTGCCGGTTCCGGCGCTCGCATCGGCGCTTTCCTATTTCGACGCCTATCGCCGCGGCCGCGGCACGGCGAATCTCATCCAGGCGCAGCGCGATTTCTTCGGCGCTCATGGCTTCGACCGCCTTGACGGTGTCGACAGGCATCATGGCCCGTGGGGCAGCGGCCTCGGCAACAACGCCTGATCCGTCGATCCCTCGTGAAAAATACGCCCGCCTCTCCGGCGGGCGTATTCGTTTCAGTCCCGACTGCTTAAGGTCTACGGCGCCATCTTCGACCAGACCGGCTGGCTGATGCTCTGCAGGAGTTCGGGCGCCACGCCGTCTATGCGCGCCATCACCGCCTTGGCAAGTTCCCGTCCGGCCTGGCGGACATCCTCGTTGACCGTATAGATTTCCGGCCGGATCCAGTTGAGGAACTCGGCCGACTGTTTCGACACCAGGTCGACATCGACACCGAGTTTCCTGCCGGCGGCCTCGAGACCGGCGACGAGCGCGATGGTGGCGGAGCCGCTGATCGAGATAATGCCGTCCGGCGGTTCCGCCGAGCGCATCAGCCGCTCCGCATAGGCACGGGTTTCCTCGAGCGGCGTTTCGCTCGTCACGCGGCCCATGGGCACTTCCGTCGCGCCGAAATCCGCAAGGCCGCGTTCGAAGCCGATGCGGCTGTGGAGATAGAAGGAGAAGCGGCTCTGAGGCGACAGAAGCGCGATGCGCCGGCGGCCCTTCTCGACCAGCTTCCGGACGGCCTGGTAGGCGTAAGCCTCGTTGTCGTAGTCGTGATAAGGATGCGCGATGCCCATGTCGGTGCGGCCATGCGTGGCGAAGGGCAGGTTCCGCTCCGTCATCAGCCGCACCCGCGCATCCTCGGGCTCGATGCGCGAGATGATCACGCCGTCCGCCGAACCGGTGTCGAGGATATAGCGCACCGGCACCATCGGGTCCTTCTCGAAGGAGTGCGGCGTCACCACCAGGTGATATTGCGTGCCGCCCAGCACCTCCGTAATGCCATGCACCATCTGGCTGGTGAAGCCCATCAGCTCCTCGTCAATGCTCAGGACGAGGGCGATGACATTGGTCTTGCCGGTGCGCAGGCGCACGCCGGCGCGGTTCGGCTGGTAACCGAGCTGATTGGCGACGAGCCGCACGCGCTCCTTGGTTTCCGCGCCGATATCAGGCGCATCCTTCAATGCCCGCGAGACGGTGGTAATGCCAAGCCCCGTCACATAGGCGATCGTCTTCAAGGTGGGACGCTCCCGAACGCCTCCCGGGGTTATTGCACCCATCCTTGGTCTTCCGCTGTCGTCCATTCGCCACCACCGCCCGAGTCAGGCCGTCACTATAGTGAGACCAAGCTTGCCTGAAAACGGCGCGATTCCTCCCGAGATCCATTCCAGAGAATATTTACTGTAACGATACAGGAAAAATGTCGAGGGGAATTTCAGATCTTTGCAAAACATATTATCCATAAGTTGTACAACGCAAGTGCGAGATTGTTTTGTGCAATCGCGAATGCGCGGAAGCCATACATTGGAGAAAACATCGATTATTCCATAAATTTCAAAGTTTATGCGTTTATTTTATCGCTCCCATTAGTCGGTTTTTCTCTCTATGATTGTATTTTCTCGAATCCCGAATTTTTTCGAATAAAATCGGTTGCGTGACTTTTGCGATTGGCCTACGTTTTTACGGCAACGTTTCAGTGAGGGAGGAGACTCATGAATATTCGTGCAACGACGGCTTTTCTGGCCGCAACTGCAGTGTTTCCGTTTGGCGCCGCTCATGCCACCGATCTCGAGGTCACCCATTGGTGGACGTCCGGAGGCGAGGCCGCGGCGGTCGCGGAGCTCGCCAAGGCATTCGACGCGACTGGCAATAAGTGGATCGACGGCGCGATTGCCGGTGCCGGCAGCACGGCGCGGCCGATCATGATCAGCCGCATCACGGGCGGCGACCCGATGGGTGCGACGCAGTTCAACCACGGCCGGCAGGCCGAGGAACTGGTGCAGGAAGGCCTGATGCGCGACCTCACCGACGTGGCGGAAAAGGGCAAGTGGAAGGAAATCATCCGTCCATCGAGCCTGCTCGATTCCTGCACCATCGACGGCAAGATCTATTGCGCGCCGATCAACATCCACTCCTGGCAGTGGCTGTGGCTTTCGAACGACGCGTTCAAGGCGGCTGGCGTACCCGTGCCGAAGAATTGGAATGAATTCGCTGCCGCCGCGCCGGCGCTGCAGAAGGCAGGCATCCAGCCGCTTGCGATGGGCGGCCAGCCCTGGCAGGCAAACGGCCTCTTCGACACCCTGACCATCTCGATCGGCGGCAAGGAGCTTTACGAGAAGGTCTACAAGGACAAGGACGAGGAGGTTGCCGCCGGTCCCGAGATGGCGAAGATATTCGCCGCCGCAGACCAGGCCCGTCAGATGGCCAAGGGCAGCAATGTCCAGGATTGGAACCAGGCGACCAATATGGTGATTACCGGCAAGGCCGGAGGCCAGATCATGGGCGATTGGGCGCAGGGCGAGTTCCAGATTGCCGGAAAGACGGCCGGAACGGACTATTCCTGCCTGCCGGGCCTCGGCCTCAATCAGTTCCTGGCGACCGGCGGCGATGCCTTCTATTTCCCGGTTCTGAAGGATGAGGCGAAGTCGAAGGCGCAGGATATCCTGGCCGAAACCATCGTCGATCCCAAGGTTCAGGTTGCCTTCAACCTGAAGAAGGGATCGGTTCCTATCCGGGGTGACGTCGATATCGCCGCTGCCAATGACTGCATGAAGAAGGGGCTGGATATTCTCGCCAAAGGGAACGTCGTGATCAGCACGGACCAACTGCTGTCGCAGGATACGCAGAAGCAGAAGGAGGACCTGATGTCCGAGTTCTTCGCGAGTGCCTCGATCACGCCGGAAGACGCGCAGAAGCGCTTCGCGGATATCATCGGCTCCGCCGATTGATCTTTCCCGCAGCGCGGGGGCGGCCGTCTTCGTGACGGCTGCCCCATAACCGGCGGCGGCCGGCTCCTTCCAAGCTTCTTTTTTCAACGGAGGATGGCCCAGCATGGTCAAACAGGCAGCGGCCGGACGGCCGAACCATCTGTTCCGCAATCTCAATTCCAAGATCGCTTCCATTCCGATGATCCTGGTCGCCAGCGTGATCTTTCTCGGCGGCACGATCTGGACGGTGATCTATTCCTTCACCAATTCAAGGCTCCTGCCGCGGCTGAATTTCGTCGGCCTGGACCAATATGAGCGGCTCTGGGCCTCTTCCCGCTGGATCATCTCGATCCAGAATCTGGCGATCTACGGCATTCTCTCGCTGATCTTCAGTCTGGTCATCGGCTTCGTGCTGGCCGCCCTGATGGACCAGAAGATCCGCTTCGAAAACGCCTTCCGCACCATCTTCCTCTATCCGTTCGCGCTCTCCTTCATCGTCACCGGGCTTGTCTGGCAATGGGTGCTCAATCCGGAGTTCGGCGTCCAGTCGGTGGTCCGCTCGCTCGGCTGGACCGGCTTCAGCTTCGATCCGCTCTATGACCCCGATATCGTCATCTACGGCATCCTGATCGCGGCGCTCTGGCAGGGCACCGGCCTCGTCATGTGCCTGATGCTCGCGGGCCTGCGCGGCATCGACGAGGACATCTGGAAGGCCGCGCGGGTCGACGGCATCCCGATGTGGAAGACCTATCTTCTCATCGTCATTCCGATGATGCGCCCGGTCTTCATCACCACGCTCGTGCTGATCGCGAGCGGCATCGTGAAGGTCTACGATCTCGTCGTGGCCCAGACGAGCGGCGGCCCCGGCAATGCCTCCGAAGTGCCGGCGAAATACGTCTACGATTACATGTTCCAGGCCCAGAATCTCGGCCAGGGGTTCGCCGCCTCCACGATGATGCTGCTGACCGTCGCGATCATCATCATTCCGTGGGCCTATCTGGAGTTCGGAGGGCGCAAGCGTGGCTAATATTTCCACCCTCAACACGACTGCAGCAAGCATCGATGCCGTTTCCTCGCGCCTTGCTTCCGGCCCCAGCGGCCGCAAGCCGCGACGGGTCCTCTCGCGCCGCAACGTCATGCTTTACGGCACGCTGATCGTCGCGGCACTCTATTACCTCCTGCCGCTCTATGTAATGGTCGTCACATCGCTCAAGGGAATGCCGGAAATCCGGCTCGGCAACATCTTCTCGCCGCCGCTGGAGATCACCTTCGAGCCCTGGGTCAAGGCCTGGGCTGAGGCCTGCACGGGGCTCAACTGCGACGGACTTTCACGCGGCTTCTGGAATTCCGTGCGCATCCTTGTGCCGTCGGTCGTCGTGTCGATCGCGGTGGCGTCGGTGAGCGGCTATGCGCTCGCCAACTGGCGGTTCAAGGGCGCCGAACTCTTCTTCTCGATCCTCATCGTCGGCGCCTTCATTCCCTATCAGGTGATGATCTATCCGATCGTCATCGTGCTGCGGGAAATGGGCATCTACGGCACGCTCACCGGCTTGGTCGTCGTGCACACGATCTTCGGCATGCCGATCCTGACGCTGCTCTTCCGCAACTATTTCGCCTCGCTTCCGGTCGAGCTTTTCAAGGCGGCGCGCATCGACGGAGCAGGCTTCTGGCAGATCTATTTCCGGATCATGCTGCCCATGTCGCTGCCGATCTTCGTGGTCGCGATGATCCTGCAGGTGACCGGCATCTGGAACGACTTCCTGTTCGGCGTCGTGTTCACCCGGCCGGATACCTATCCGATGACCGTGCAGCTCAACAACATCGTCAACTCGGTTCAGGGCGTGAAGGAATACAACGTCAACATGGCGGCGACGCTGCTGACAGGCGCCGTTCCACTGATCGTCTATTTCATCTCCGGCCGGCTTTTCGTCCGCGGCATCGCCGCCGGCGCAGTCAAAGGGTAAAGCCTGATGCACGACACTGTTTCCATCCGCCCGAAGAGCAGCGTTTCCATCCGTGAGCTGTCGCTTTCCTTCGGCTCGGTGAAGGTGCTGGAAAACCTGAACCTCGACATCCGCGACGGCGAATTCCTGGTGCTGCTCGGCTCGTCCGGCTGCGGAAAGTCCACGCTGCTCAACTGCATCGCCGGACTGCTCGAGCCGACCGAGGGGCAGATCTTCATCAAGGACAGGAACGTCACCTGGGAGGAGCCCAAGGACCGCGGCATCGGCATGGTCTTCCAGTCCTATGCGCTCTATCCGCAGATGACGGTTGAGAAGAATCTCTCCTTCGGCCTGCGCGTCGCCAAGATGGCGAGGGAGGAGATCGACCGCCGCGTGGCGCGCGCCGCGGGCATCCTGCAGATCGAGCCGCTCCTCAAACGCAAGCCTGCCGAACTTTCCGGCGGCCAGCGCCAGCGCGTCGCGATCGGCCGCGCGCTGGTGCGCGACGTGGACGTCTTCCTGTTCGACGAGCCGCTCTCGAACCTCGACGCCAAGCTGCGCTCGGAACTGCGCGTCGAGATCAAGCGGCTGCATCAGGCGCTTAAGAACACGATGATCTACGTCACCCACGACCAGATCGAGGCGCTGACGCTCGCCGACCGCATCGCCATCATGAAAAGCGGCGTCATCCAGCAGCTCGACGATCCGGTGACGATCTACAACCGGCCGAAGAACCGGTTCGTCGCGGGCTTCATCGGCTCGCCGTCGATGAATTTTCTGACGGGCGAACTGGCGGAGGAGGGCGGCCGCGTGGTGTTCAGGACCAACGGCATCAGTTTCTCGCTCGACGGCTACGACGCCGCGCGGCCGCTTGCCCCGGGCGGCAAGGTCATCCTGGGCGTCCGGCCGGAGCATATCAAGGTGGACGGCGACATTTCCGGCGGCGAAGTGCACGAGGCGGTGGTCGATATCGAAGAGCCGATGGGCGCCGACAATCTCATCTGGCTCAAACATGCCGGCCATACGTTGTCGGTGCGCATCGGCGGCGCCCGGCGCTATGCGGTCGGGGCCAAGGTCCGGCTCGCCTTCGACATGACCATGGCCTCGTTGTTCGATGCCGAGACGGAAGAGCGCATCTGATGCTGCAGTCAGGTCAAAGGGGGGCCGGATCGGCACGCCATAGCTTTTTCGGACAGATGCAATGATATCCATCGACCTCTCCGGCACATGGCAGCTTTCTTCCGCAAACGGAACGCATCGCACCAAGATGCCCGTGCCCGGCGATGTGCACGGCGCGCTGAAATCCGCCGGGATCATCCCCGACCCGTATTTCGGCCGCAACGAAAACGAGGTGCAATGGGTCGCTCATGAGGACTGGGTGGTCGAGCGGCAGTTCACTCTCGATGATCCGGACGGCTCCTGGTATCTCGACATCACCTATCTCGATACCGTTGCGACCGTCTTCGTCAACGATGTCATGGTTCTGGGAGCCGACAACTGCTTCCGCCGCTACCGGCCGGACGTGTCGAAGGCACTGAAGCCAGGCAGGAATACGATCCGTATCCTTTTCCGCTCCAGCATCACGGCAGGGGCGGAACGCCAGGCGCGGCAGCCCTTCTACATTCCCTATTCCACCGCAAATTCCCCGATCCCGAACGGAAACATGCTACGCAAGCCGCAATGCCATTTCGGTTGGGACTGGAATATCGCGCTGGCGCCGCTCGGCCTCTATGGCGGGATTGCGCTGAAGAAGCTCGAAACCGCCCGCATCGAACATGTCGTCACCAGTCAGAGACATGATGGCGGTGCGGTCGACCTCCATGTGACCGTGACGTTCCATGCCGAGGAGCCGGGTGTGTTGCCGGTTCACGTCTTGCTCGGCGACGAGCGCGTCAGACTCGATTGTGGCGTGCGACCTGGCGAAACGGTGATCACTCACGTCTTCCATATCGAAGAGCCGAAACTCTGGTGGCCGGCGGGTAGCGGCGAGCAGACATTATATCGGCTGGAGGTCGAAATTCCATCCGAGACGGTCGTCCGCCAGATCGGCCTGCGCACGGTCGAACTCCTGACCGATCCGGACGAGGCAGGCAGCCGTTTCGCCTTCCGCATCAATGGCCGCGAGATCTTCTGCCGCGGCGCCAACTGGATTCCGGAGGATGCGCTCTTCTCGCTGACAAGCCGGGAAAAGACCGAGGACCTGCTGCGCTCTGCCGTCGATGCGCATATGAACATGATCCGTGTCTGGGGCGGAGGCTTTTACGAGGCGGACTGGTTCTACGACCTTTGCGACCGGCTCGGCCTGATGGTCTGGCAGGATTTCCAGTTCGCCTGCAACCTCTATCCTTCGACGCCGGATTTCCTCGAAAACGTCGAGGCTGAGGTAGACTATCAGGTCCGCCGGCTGAGTTCCCATCCCTCGATCGTCCTCTGGTGCGGCGATAACGAGCTCGTCGGCGCGCTCAACTGGTTTCCGGAATCGAGGGAAAACCGCGACCGTTACCTCGTCAACTACGACCGGCTGAACCGCACGATCGAACAGGCTGTGAAGAAAGCCGCGCCCGACGCGATCTGGTGGCCGTCGAGCCCGGCCTCCGGATACCTCGACTACGGCGATGCGTGGCATGCGGACGGTTCCGGCGACATGCATTACTGGTCTGTCTGGCACGAGAACAAGCCGTTCGACGATTACCGTTCGGTCCGGCCGCGCTTCTGCTCGGAATTCGGTTTCCAGTCCTATACGTCGCTGCCGGTCATCGAGACATATGCGAACCCGAGAGACATGAACATCGCTTCGCCGGTGATGGAGCATCACCAGAAGAATGCCGGCGGCAACGAGCGCATCGCCGGCACGATGTTCCGCAATTTCCGCTTTCCCAGGGATTTCCCGAATTTCGTCTATTTGAGCCAGGTGCAGCAGGGGATCGCGATCAGGACGGCCGTCGACTACTGGCGCTCTCTGAAGCCTCATTGCATGGGCACGCTCTATTGGCAGCTCAACGACACCTGGCCGGTCGCCTCCTGGTCCAGCCTCGATTACGGCGGAAGCTGGAAGGTGCTGCATTACCTGGCGTGGCGTTTCTTCCAGCCGGTCGCCGTGGCGGCCATCCCGTCGGAGGACGGACGGGAAATCCGCCTGTCACTGGTCAACGACACGCCCGCGGACGTCGCGGTCACCATCAACCTCTCGCTGCTCACGCTCAAGGGCGAACGTACGTCGCTGCGAAGCGTCGAAGTCGTCTGCACGCCGAACGCCGCGATCACGGCCCTGACCTTGCCCACGACGCATATTCCCGATCAAGCAATCCTCGCCTGGAGCTTCACCGCTTCCAACGGCACGGGCGGCGAGGGGCATTATGTTCCTGGCACCTACAAGGCGCTGGAACTTGAACCGCCGGGCCTCGAACTCTTCGTGTCACCTGCAGATGGCGGCGCTTTCGACCTGCTCGTGCAGGCGAGGGGACTGGCGCTCTTCGTGCTGATCGAGAGCACCACGCCCGGCCGCTATTCCGACAACGCTTTCGATCTGGCCGCCGGCGAGAGCCGGCGCATCACCTTCACTCCCGCCGCGCCGGGCGGCACGGCTCCGCAATTCCGCATCTACGACCTCTATTCCTGCCAGGCGGCAGGCTGAGGTCCATTTCGAGGAGAAGCACATGACGAAGCTCGGTTTCCAGCTCTATTGCGCCCGCAATTTCCCGCCGCTTTCCGACATCCTGAAACTCGTCGCCCGTGCCGGCTATTCGGAAGTCGAGGGTTACGGCGGCATCTACGCGACGCTCGACGAGGCCGGTCTGAAAGCGCTGCGCGCTGATCTCGACGCCAACGGGCTGACCATGCCGACCGGCCATTTCGGCCTCGATCTTCTCGAAAAGGAGCCGGAACAGGCGCTGCTGATCGCGAAAATCCTCGGCATCGAGGCGATCTATTGCCCCTTCCTCATGCCTGACCAGCGGCCGGGCGACGCCGCCGGCTGGTTCGCCTTCGGCCGGCGCCTGCAGGAAGCTGGCAAACGCTATCAGGATGCCGGCTATACGTTCGGCTGGCACAACCATGATTTCGAGTTCAAGGCGCTTGCCGACGGTTCGACGCCGCAGGAGCAGATCCTGGCCGGTGGCCCCGATCTCGCCTGGGAAGCGGATATCGCCTGGCTCATCCGCGGCGGCGCCGACCCCTATGCCTGGATCGAAAGCTACGGCAGGCGCATCTCGGCCGTGCATGTGAAGGATATCGCGCCGGCCGGCGAGAATATCGACGAGGACGGCTGGGCGGATGTCGGCCACGGCACCGTGCCGTGGAAGGACCTGATGGCGGCGCTGAGAAAAACGCCGGCAAGACATTACGTGCTCGAACACGACAATCCGAAGGATGTCGAGCGGCTGCTGACCCGCTCGATCGCCTCCTTCAAGACCTATTGATCAGAAGATTCCGGAGTTTTTCATGCCCAGGGAACTTGGTGTCGGCATCATCGGATGCGGCAATATTTCCACCACCTATTTCAAGCTGGCGCCCCTTTTCAAGGGGCTCAAAGTGCTTGCCTGCGCCGACCTCAACAAGGAGGCGGCCGAGATGCGCGCCGAGGAATACGGCGTCAAGGCGCAGTCGATCGCCGAGCTGCTCGACAATGACGAGCTGGACGTGATCGTCAACCTGACCATTCCGGCGGCGCATTTCTCCGTCTCCAGGGCGATCCTCGAAGCGGGAAAGCACGTCTACTCGGAAAAGCCGCTGACGATCACGCTCGAAGAGGGCAAGGCGCTGCAGAAGCTCGCGAAAGAGAAGGGGCTTTCCGTCGGCTGTGCGCCCGATACCTTCCTCGGCGGCGCCCATCAGCTCGCCCGCAAGTATATCGACGAGGGAGGCGTGGGCCGTATCACCTCCGGCACCTGCCATGTCATGAGCCCCGGCATGGAGATGTGGCATCCGAACCCCGGCTTCTTCTTCCTGGAAGGCGGCGGGCCGATCCTCGACCTCGGACCCTATTACATCGCCAACCTCATCAACTTCCTCGGACCGGTGAAGCGCGTGGCGGCGCTCACATCCATGGCGAACAAGACCCGGACCGTTACCAGCGAGCCGCTCAAAGGACAGGTGATCCCGGTCGAGACGCCGACCAATATCCATGCGCTGCTCGAATTCGCGAATGGGGCCACCATCACGCTGTCGGCAAGCTGGGATGTCTGGTCGCACCGCCATGCGAACATGGAGCTCTACGGCACCGAAGGCTCGCTCTTCGTGCCGGATCCGAACTTCTTCGGCGGTGTGGTGGAGGCGAGCGGCCGCAACAAGACCATCGAGCCGCTGGAGCCCTGGGAGCATCCCTTCGGCATCCTCAACCAGGAAAGTCCGCAGGGGCCGCGCGCCAACTATCGCACCGCCGGTCTCGCGGACATGGCGATGGCGCTGATCGAGGGACGCGATGCACGCTGCTCGCTGGAGCGCACGCTGCACGGCGTGGATGTCATGGCCTCGATCCTGAAATCCGGCGAAGAGCACCGGTTCATCGAACTCACCACGACCTGCACCCAGCCCGCCGCGCTTGGCATAGACGAGGCGCTGGCGCTGCTGCGCTGATCCCGGAGGGGAAAACCGGTTCCCACTTTTCCCGGAATTGCTCTATGAATGCGGCGCGCTTCTTAGCGCCGCATTTCATCCGGAGGACTTCGATCATGACCTGGCAACCGGCGGCAAACCGCTACGAAACCATGAAATACAACCGCTGCGGCCGTTCGGGGCTCAAGCTTCCGGCGATCTCGCTCGGCCTCTGGCACAATTTCGGCGACGACACGCCCCATGAGCGGAAGGTCGCGATCGCCCGCAAAGCCTTCGATCTCGGCATCACCCATTTCGACCTCGCCAACAATTACGGTCCCAAGCCCGGCAGCGCCGAACTCGCCTTCGGCCAGATCCTGCGCGAGGATCTCCGCGGGTACCGCGACGAGCTGATCATCTCGTCCAAGGCCGGCTACAATATGTGGCCAGGTCCTTACGGCGAGTGGGGCAGCCGCAAATATCTGATCGCCTCGTGCGACCAGAGCCTCAAGCGCATGGGCCTCGACTATGTCGACATCTTCTATTCGCACCGTTTCGACCCGGAGACGCCGCTCGAAGAGACCTGCGGCGCGCTCGACCACATCGTCCGTTCGGGCAGGGCGCTCTATGTCGGCATCTCGTCCTACAGTTCGAAGCGCACCCGCGAAGCTGCGGCGATCCTGAAGGAGCTCGGCACGCCGATCCTCATCCACCAGCCGAGCTATTCGATGATCAACCACTGGGTCGAGGAGGATGGCCTTCTCGACACGCTCGACGATCTCGGAATCGGTTCGATCGTCTTCTCGCCGCTGGCGCAGGGCATGCTGACCTCGAAATATCTCGGCGGCATTCCGGAGGACAGCCGCGCGGCGAAGGCCAAATCGCTTCGTTCGGAATTCCTCAACGAGAAGAATATCGCGAACTTGCGTGCGCTCAACGCGATCGCGGAAAGGCGCGGCCAGACGCTGGCGCAGATGGCGATTGCATGGGTGCTGCGCGGCGATCGCGTCACGACGGCGCTGATCGGCGCCAGCCGGCCGGAACAGGTGGAGGATTGTGTGAAGGCGCTCGAAAAACCCGATTTCACGGCCGAGGAGCTGGCGGAGATCGATACTTACGCGAAGGATGCCGACATCAATCTCTGGGCCGCTTCGGCCGAGCGGAAGGGGCCGCAGCGGTAAGCGATCAACGGAGAGTTCGGAGCCTACCCGCTCATCCCCGGACCTTCTCCGATTTTAACGGGGAGAAGGGATGTGCGGCACGGCCGGCGCTCCAGCATCCTTTTCCCCGCATGCGGGGAGAGGTGGCGGCAGCCGGATGAGGGGCATTGGAATACATTTGTTTTGGGAGGAGACATGATCCGCAACCCGATCCTGCCGGGCTTCAACCCCGATCCGTCCATCTGCCGTGTCGGCGAGGATTATTACATCGCCACCTCGACCTTCGAATGGTATCCGGGCGTGCAGATCCACCACTCGCGTGACCTGGTGAACTGGACGCTGGTGCGCCGGCCGCTGGAGCGCGCGAGCCAGCTCGACATGCGCGGCAATCCCGACAGCTGCGGCATCTGGGCACCGTGCCTTTCCCATGCGGACGGGCTGTTCTTTCTCGTCTATACGGACGTCAAGCGGTTGGACGGCAATTTCAAGGACGCCCACAACTACATTGTTACCTCCCCGACAATCGAGGGCGAATGGTCCGACCCGGTCTACGTCAATTCCTCCGGCTTCGATCCGTCGCTCTTCCATGACGACGACGGCCGGAAATGGTTCCTCAACATGCAGTGGAACCACCGCACCGAGAGTTTTGGCGGGGCTCCGAAACATCCGGCTTTCGACGGCATACTGCTGCAGGAATGGGACCCAAAAATGAAGGCCTTGAAAGGCCCGATCAAGAACATTTTCGCCGGCAGCCCGCTTGGCCTCGTCGAGGGTCCGCATCTCTTCAAACGGAACGGCTGGTACTATCTGACGACCGCCGAAGGCGGGACGGGCTACGACCATGCCGTCACCATGGCGCGTTCGCGAACGATCGACGGTCCATACGAGATGCATCCGCAGACGCATCTCATCACGTCGAAGGACCATCCGAAGGCCGCGCTCCAGCGTGCCGGCCATGGGCAATATGTCGAGACGCCGGAGGGCGAGGCCTATCATACGCATCTCTGCGGACGTCCGCTGGCGCCCATGCGGCGTTGCACGCTCGGCCGCGAAACGGCGATCCAGAAATGCATCTGGGAGGACGACTGGCTCTACCTCGCCCAGGGCGGCGTGGTGCCGGACGTTGACGTACCCGCGCCGGCCGACCTGGAGCCGATCGGGGAACCGGCACGCATCGAAAGCACATTTGACGGCTCAACGCTGCCGCCGGAATTCCAGTGGCTGAGGACGCCCTATCCGGAGCGGATTTTCAGCCTTTCGGCGCGCCCCGGTCATCTGCGTCTCTTCGGCCGCGAGAGCATCGGCTCATGGTTCGAGCAGTCGCTGGTCGCGCGCCGACAGGAACACCATTCCTTCCGCGCCGAAACGGTGGTGGAATTCTCGCCCGACACCTACCAGCAGGTCGCCGGGCTGACGCATTATTACAACCGCCACAAATTCCATGCGGTCGTCGTCACGCTGCATGAGAAGATCGGCCGGGTGGTGACGATCTTCTCATGCCCCGGCGATTTTCCGCACGGCCGCATGAGCTTTCCCGCAGGCAGCGGCGTCTCCGTTCCGGACGGTCCGGTCCATCTGGCGATGGAGATCCGCGACAACGATCTGCGGTTCTTCTGGCGCTCGGGCGGCTCGAACGGCTGGCAGGCGCTCGGCCCCGTGCTCGACGCCGGCGTGATTTCCGATGAAGGCGGGCGCGGCGAGCACGGTTCGTTCACCGGCGCCTTTGCCGGCGTCTTCGCCTTCGACACGTCGGGAAGGGCGAATCATGCCGATTTCGACCGCTTCGTTTATGAGGCGTTAAAATAGCAACGTTCAACTTCAAAAAATTAACAGAACGTCATAATTTCATTACAGAAATGTAATTCCGCAGTTCAGATACGGTTCATCATTCGGGGCCTAGTTTCCAGGCGTGGTCAACACGAGGAGACACCCCGATGAAAAAGTTCTTCGCCATCCTTCTTTCCGCAACCGTTCTTGCCGCTCCCATGGCGCAGGCGCAGGATTGGCGCAACGGCCCCGACCGTTCCCGGCACGTGGAAAAGCGGGTCGATAAGCGTGTCCATGTCCAGAAGAAGGTTGTCGTCCACAAGCATCGCTGGGTGAAGGGTCACCGCATGAGCCCTGCCGAACGGCGCCGCATGGCCGAGATCCGCGACTATCGCCGTTACCGCCTGTCGGCTCCGCCGCGCGGTTACCACTGGGTCCGGGTCGACAACGACTTCCTGCTGGTCGGCATCGCCACCGGCGTGATCTCCAGCATCATCGCCTCCCGCTAAAGACAGGTGGGCCTGCGGGTGCCGCCTTCAAGCGCCCGCAGACCTAGCATCAATCGCTGCTATGTGATCGGCGATCGTGCTTTCCTTCGCCTCTCACGTTCCCTGAGACAGGCAATTCTTCATCGAGCTTGCAAGCCCGCGCATCAGCTCGAAATAAAGGTCCGGACCTTCCTTCAGCGTTGCCGCTTCCGGATCGAGCGTTCCCGAGCGGGCCGGCGTTCCTTCCGTCACCACGGCTACCAGTTTCGGCTCGAACTGCGGTTCGGCAAAGACGCAAGTGGCGCCGATCTCCGTCACCTTCTTGTGGATCTGGCTGATCCGATCGGCACCGGGCATGGTTTCCGGGCTCACCGTGATCGAGCCGGCGACGGTCACGCCGTAGCGCTTTTCGAAATATTGGTAGGCATCGTGGAAGACGATGAAGGGCTTGTCCTTGACCGGCTCCACGATCGCCTTCAGTTCCGTGTCCAGAGCGTCGATCTTCTGCATCAGCGCCGCCGCATTGGCCTGATAGGTCGAGGCATTCGCCGGATCGGCGGAGACCAGCGTCTTCTCGATCTCGGCGGCGATCGCCTTGGCGTTCAACGGATCGAGCCAGAGATGCGTGTCGAAGGCGCCGTGCTCATGTTCGTGCTCGTGACCCTCATGCGCATGCTCTTCGCCCTCGGCATGTTCATGCTCGTGGTCGCCATGGTCATGTGCCTCGAAGGCCCCGCCTTCGCGGAAGGGGAGTTTTTCGAGACCGGGCGCGTCTTCAAGTTCCACCACCGTGGCCTTGGAGCCCAGGGCTTCCAGGGGTTTTTCCAGAAAGGCTTCCATTCCGGGCCCGACCCAGAAGACGATATTGGCGCTTTCGATCGCAGCCGCGTTGGAGGGCTTGAGCGAGAATGTGTGGGGCGAGGCGGCGCCCTCGACGATCAGCTTCGGCTCGCTGACGCCCTTCATGATCGAGGCTACCAGCGAATGGATCGGCTTGATGGAAACCACGACGTCCGGTGCTGCCGAAGCCGCGCCGGCGCCGGTGAAGAGGGCGGTGGCAGACAGGAGGGAGAGAGCGGCGAGTTTCATGATGTGTCCTTGCTTTGGATTGTAATGTTATTACATCAATTGCGTTATGCTATAACGTGTGTCATAGCCAGTGACAACAGGGATTCCGGAAAAACATGCTGATGACCAACCGGGCCGCGGCCCTTCAGAGCGAAAGCCAACTTGTGTCGCTCGAAAATGCCGGCATCCGCCGCGATGGCCGTTGGCTGGTGCGCGGCGTAGACTTTTCGATCCGCCGTGGCGAAGTGGTGACGCTGATCGGTCCGAACGGCGCCGGCAAGTCGACGACCGCGAAGCTGGCGATCGGCGTGCTGCGCCCGGACGAGGGTGCGGTTACCAGGGCTTCCGGCATGCGTATCGGCTATGTGCCGCAGAAGCTCGCGATCGACTGGACCATGCCGCTTTCCGTGCGGCGGCTGATGCGGCTCACCGGTCCGCTTCCCGATGCGGAGTTGACGGATGCGCTTAAGGCGACCGGCATAACGCATCTCGTGGATGCGGAGGTGCGGCATCTGTCCGGCGGCGAGTTCCAGCGCGCCTTGCTCGCCCGGGCGATCGCCCGCAAGCCGGACCTCATGGTGCTCGACGAGCCGGTGCAGGGCGTCGATTTCGCCGGCGAGAGCGCACTCTACGACCTCATCCGCTCGATCCGCAATTCGACCGGCTGCGGCATCCTGATGATCTCGCACGACCTGCATATGGTCATGGCCGGCACGGATACCGTCATCTGCCTCAACGGCCATATCTGCTGCCGCGGCACGCCCGAAACCGTCAGCCAGAGTGCCGACTACCTGAAACTCTTCGGCAATACCCGCTCGCTCGCCGTGTACAGCCATCACCACGACCATACCCATCTGCCGGACGGCCGGGTGCTGCACGGCGACGGCTCGATCACGGATCATTGCCATCCCGACGACGGGCATCACCATCATGATGGGCACGACCATCATGACCATGGCCACCACCATGGCGACAACGCGCGGGCTCAGGGAGGCGACCGTGCTTGACGATTTCTTCACCCGCGCACTCGTCGCCGGGGTCGGTGTGGCGCTGACGGCGGGTCCGCTCGGCTGCTTCGTCGTCTGGCGGCGCATGGCCTATCTCGGCGACACCATGGCCCATTCGGCGCTGCTCGGCGTGGCGCTGTCGCTCTTTTTCCAGATCAATCTGTTGATTTCCGTCTTCGGCGTCGCGGTTGCCGTCTCCCTGCTGCTGCTGATGCTGCAGCGGCGGCAGTCGCTCTCGGCGGATGCGCTTCTCGGCATCCTTTCCCATTCGGCCCTGGCGATCGGTCTCGTGCTCGTCGCCTTCATGACCTGGGTGCGCATCGATCTCGTCGCTTTCCTGTTCGGCGACATCCTTGCCGTCACCCGCACCGATATCGCGCTCATCTGGGGTGGCGGCGCGCTGGTGATCGCCGCACTCGCCTTCCTCTGGCGGCCGCTGATCGCCTCCACCGTCAGCGAGGACGTGGCGGAAGCCGAAGGCATGAAGCCGGCCCAGGCGCGGCTCCTCTTCATGCTCCTGATGGCGCTAGTCATCGCGATTGCCATGAAGATCGTCGGCATCATGCTGATCACCGCGCTGCTGATCATTCCCGCCGCCACGGCGCGACGCTTTTCCGCCAGCCCGGAAGTCATGGCGGTCGCCGCGTCGCTGATCGGCGCTGTCGCCGTCATCGGCGGTCTCGTCGGTTCGCTCACCTACGATACGCCGTCCGGCCCTTCCATCGTGGTCGCAGCGCTCTTACTTTTCATTCTGAGCCTCATCCCCGCGGCGGGGAAAAACACGGCCGACAGGGCCGGCAACACGGGAGTGCGATCATGAACGCACCAGTATCTTCACCGGCGCTCACCAAGAACCAGTCGCTCGTCTTCGACGTGCTGACCCGTTCGGATGCGCCGATGAGCGCCTATACGATCCTCGACAAGCTGCGCGACCACGGATTCCGGGCGCCGCTGCAGGTCTACCGCGCGCTCGACAAGCTCCTAGAATTCGGCATGGTGCATCGGCTGGAAAGCCTGAATGCCTTCGTCGCCTGCGCCCATCCGGAAAGCGACTGCTGCGCCAAGGGGCACGGTCACGGCACGGTCGCGTTTGCGATCTGCGAGAGCTGCGGCCACGTTTCCGAATTCCACGATCATGCGGTCGACCATCGCCTCGGCGACTGGGCGAAGGGCAAAGGCTTCAAGCCGGCCAAGACGACGATCGAAATTCGGGGCCTCTGCAGCTCTTGTGCCGCTTGAATTTAGCGCGGCCTAAAGCGGGCGAAGATCGCGGGCGAAACGCTTCCAGTTCTCGACGTAACGCACCGCCGACTGTCGCAGCTTCTCGGCCGCCTCCTCATCCAGCGTGCGGATGGCCTTGGCGGGCGAACCGACGATCAGCGAATTGTCCGGAAATTCCTTGCCTTCGGTGACCAGCGCATTGGCGCCGACCAAGCAGTTGTTGCCGATCTTGGCGCCGTTCAGGATCGTCGCGCCCATGCCGACCAGCGAATTGTCGCCGATGATGCAGCCATGGATGATGGCGTGGTGGCCGATCGTGCAATCCCTGCCGATCCTGACCGGATAGCGCGGGTCGGTGTGGATCATCACGCCTTCCTGGATGTTCGAGCCGGAGCCGATCACGATGGGTTCGTTGTCGCCGCGCAGCACCGAGCCGAACCAGATGCCGACATCCTCGCCGAGCTCCACCTTGCCGATGACGGCGGCATCCGGCGCCAACCAGTAGCGATTCGGGGCAGGGAGCTTCGGTTCGAATTCCCCGAGAGCGTAAAGCGGCATGGTTCCTCCTCCCTGGTCCCGGATCAGGCGACCGTCAGCGACAGTTTTCCGACACTCTCGATGCCGCAGGCGACCGTGTCGCCCTTGACGACCGGACCGACGCCGGCCGGCGTGCCTGTCATGATGACATCGCCCGGCGCCAGCACGAAGAGCTTCGACAGTTCGGCGATGATTTCCGGCAGCTTCCAGATAAGCTGGTTCAGATCGCCGGACTGCTTGCGCTGGCCGTTGACATCGAGCCAGACGCTACCCGCCTGCGGATGGCCGATCTTCGAGGCCGGGACGAGGGCGGAGACGGGCGCCGACTTCTCGAAGGCCTTTGCCGCTTCCCAGGGGCGGCTCATCTTCTTCGCGACATCCTGCAGGTCGCGGCGGGTGAAGTCGATGCCGACGGCATAGCCATAGATTTTGGAAAGCGCATCCCCGACCGCTATATCGGCGCCACCGGCCGACAGTGCCACGACCAGTTCCACCTCGTGATGGACGCTGCTCGAAAGCGGCGGGTAGGGGAAGGTCTCGCCGTTATAGAGATTGTCGGCATTCTTCTGGAAGAAGAAAGGCGGCTCGCGCGACGGATCGCCACCCATTTCGAGCGCGTGGTCGGCATAGTTGCGGCCGACGCAATAGACCCGCCGCACCGGAAAACGCTCCGTCACGCCCTCCACGTCAAGAAGCACGGTTTCGGGGGCGGGGATCACGGTCGCGAGCATGGGAGACATCCTAAGAAGGTGGCGAAAGATAAGCCCCGTCTTTGTCCCTCAATTCACCCGACAATCCTAGTCCCAATCCTTTCGCCAGGCGGAAACAGGCAAAAAACTTATCACTCCTGCATGAGAACCGCTCCCCATGATCGGTGCAGACCACCTTGACGCCGATCACGAAGCTATGAGCACAGCTGGTTCCTCTCGGACAGACCTCCTAGTTGCGTGGTCCGCGGCGGCTCAGGCGGGCCGGGCTCGTACAATTGGAACCCCGCGAGCGGTCCGCGGCCGTCATCCGGAATTTGCAGCGGCCATTGTAGCGGACATCTGAATTCCATAAGTATGCACTTTGTGCATGCATCTTTCTGCGAAATTGCACAAATTATTTACATCATCCTTGCGACCATCTTTTATGCATCGTAATTGCCGAAGAAAGAATATTTTTGAATCAGCGGCTTATCTGATGGTCTGTTGTTTGGCACGGCGCTTGCTTCGTTTATTGCGTGCACTAATCGCATGCAATAAGGAGAGAAGGAAATGCGCATACCGAACTTCATGTCTCGCGACATCAGCCGCCGCGGTTTCCTCAAGGCTGGTGCCGCCGGTGCCGCACTCGCGGCAACAGATTCATGGTCGATCGCCCGCGCGAGCGATCCGCAGGTGCTGAACTACCTGTCCTGGCCCGGCAATGCCGATCCCTACCTGATCGCCGACTTCGAGAAGGAGAATAACGTCAAGGTCCAGATCAAGGAATATGTCGGCGGCGACCAGATGCTGGCCGTCATCAACCAGTCCCCGCCCGGCTCTTTCGACATGGTGCTCGCCGATGCCGAATACATGCACCTCCTGCACGAGGCGGATTTCATCGAAGAGCTCGATCCGGAAGATTATCCGATCAAGGACTTCTGGCCGGAATTCCAGAAATTCCCGCTGCACTGGTTCGACGGCAAGCTCTATGGCGTCATGACCGACTTCGGTTATCTCGGCCTTTCCTACAACACCAAGGAATTCACGGCCGACGAAGTGAAGTCCTATGCCGCGATGTGGTCGGACAAGGCGAAAGGCAAGGTGGGCTTCTTCGACTGGTACCTGCCCTCCATGGGCTCCGTCAGCCTCGCAGACGGCAATCGCCCCCCGTTCGACCTTTCCGAGGAGGGCTTCGAGAAGGTGAAGGAAAGGCTCTTCTCGCTGAAGCCGCAGGCATCGGGCTTCTATACCATCGCCGACATCTTCTCCTCGCTCACCAACGGTCGCGCCCAGCTCGTCCCGGGTATCGGCGAATGGATCACGCTCGGCCTGCGCATGAACGGCGTTCCGGTCGACACGATCATTCCGGAGGAGGGCGGCCTGCAGTGGACGGAATCGCTCTCCATCGTGAAAGGCACGCCGAAGAAGGATCTGGCCCGCAAGTTCATCCAGTACACGACCTCGCCGGAAGGCCAGGTGAAGATGGCGACCAAGGTCGACAACAAGAAGTCGATCCCCTCCGTCAAGGGCTGGGAACTGCTCAACAAGACCCTGGCGAACGAGGCGGAGATCCTGCGCATGCAGCTCGACAAGCCGAACGTCATGGACGAGTACAAGGCCGGCAAGATCGCCTTCCGTCAGCTTCCGAGCGGGCAGTCCATCGAGGACTGGAACGACGTCTGGAGCGAGTTCAAGACCCTCTGATCCGAACGAAAAGGAAGATTCCCATGACCGGCACCTGCACATTGCATACACGATCTGCGCGCAATGTATTGAGCCGCCTGTTCGTCTCACGTCGAACAGGCGGCTCACCGGCAGCCGTGCCGGTCATCCTGGGCGCTCCCGTCGTCTTCTGGCAGGCGGTGTTCTTCGCGGCACCGCTCATCTTCCTCGTCGTCGTCACCTTCTGGAGGGTCCGTTCCTTCAAGCTGGAACCGGCTTTCGTCCTCGACAACTGGGCCAAGGTCCTGAATTCCGGCCCGTTCCAGAAGGCTCTCGTCTACACGCTGCAGGTCTCGGCGCTCTCGGCGATCCTCACGCTCGCCGTCGCGCTTCCTGCTGCCTATACGATCGCATTCCGCCTCTCGCCCCGGCTGCGGGAACTGGCGGTCGCAGCACTCGTGGTGCCGGTCTTCTCGAGCTATCTGCTCAGGATCTACGCCTGGCAGATCGTCTTGAGCCCCGGCGGCATCGTCAACAGCATCACGCGCTGGCTCTTCGACCTGGAACTGCAACTGCTCGGCGGGCCGTTCTCGCTTCAGGTTGGCCTTTTGACGCTAACCCTTCCTGTCGCCGTGCTGATCCTCGTCCTGGCATTGTCCGGCGTGGATCGTACGTTGGTCGAAGCGGCTGCCAATCTCGGCGCCCGGCGCGCCCGGGTGGTATGGCATGTCCTCTTCCCATCCATTCGCGGTGCCATTCTTCTCGCAGGCTCCACGGCCTTCCTCATGTCCTTCGGCGACTATATCAGCCCGGTCTTCCTGACCGGCAGCAAACCGCCGACGTTGTCGATCCTCATCGTCGACACTGTCAAATCCGGCTCCCAATGGCCGCGCGCCTCGGTGATCGGCGTGAGCATGCTCATCATCCTCACACTCGTTCTCGTCGTCGTCGGCTGGCTCGGCCGCGAGCGCCATTTTACCAAAGGAGGCAAATGATGCGTCCATCGACCCTCGTTTCCCGCATTGCTCAATATGCCTTCCTCGCTCTCGTCTTCCTGTTCATCGCAACGCCGATGATCGTCATCGTCGTCTTTTCCTTCGACGCGAACCGTTTCCCGACCATCCCCTGGGGCGGCTACAGCCTCGAGTGGCACAGGGCGGTGCTGGAAGACGGCATGATCCGCCGGGCCTTCGCAAACAGCCTCGTCGTCGCCGGCTCGACGGCGGTGATCGCGACCATGATCGGCTTTGCCGCTGCCTATATCGACTATCGCTACGTCTTCCGCGGCAGGTCGCTGCTGGGACTTTCCGTGGCCATTCCGCCCGCCGTGCCGGCGAGCATTCTGGGCATGGCCATGCTTGCCTTTCTCTCGCGCATCGGCCTTTTCGGTTCGACCGGCGCCATCGTCGCCTGCCATGTCGCCATCGCTTCGTCCTTCGCCATGGCGATCGTCAGGCTCAGGTTGCGCGACTTCCCGCCGGAACTGGAACCGGCGGCATACAATCTCGGCGCGCCGCCCTTTACGACGCTGATGCGCATCGTGATCCCCTTCTGCAAGCCGGCCTTGATCGCCTCGTTCTTCCTGACGGCTGCGGTCTCCTTCGACGAATTCCTGATCGCCTGGTTTGTCGGGGGCACCACGGAGACGCTTCCCGTGCGCATTCTCAACCTGCTGCAGGGGCAGGTAAGCCCGAAGATCAACGCCATCGGCACCATCGTGCTCGCCATCAGCGTCACACTGGTTCTTCTCGCCCAGAACTTCATCGGTGCGCGTGCAACGCGGCGCCCGGCACTCCAGGAGGAATAAGCATCGTGAAAAATGCCCTCGTCTCTCTCCGGAAGCTCGAAAAGAAATATCCCTGCCACCACGCCGTGCGCGGCATCGATCTCGACATCCGCGCCGGCGAGTTCATCGCCCTGATGGGTCCTTCGGGCTGCGGCAAGTCCACGACGCTCCGGCTGATCGCCGGGCTTGAAGAGCCGACCTCCGGCGAGATCTTCATTGCCGGCCGATCGATGAACGGCGTTCCGGCTTTCGAGCGCGACACGCCGATGGTATGGCAGAGCCTTGCGCTCTTTCCCTTCCTTTCGGTGATGGAAAATGTAGAGTTTCCATTGCGCATGAAGAAGATCG
Organism: Neorhizobium descurainiae; assembly: GCF_051400715.1. NCBI lineage: Bacteria > Pseudomonadati > Pseudomonadota > Alphaproteobacteria > Hyphomicrobiales > Rhizobiaceae > Neorhizobium > Neorhizobium descurainiae. Next base: position 10,796 of record NZ_JBLFFK010000016.1, on the reverse strand, counting down.
GCCCCATCGAGCGAAAGAAGCGCGCCATGGAATGGCTCGACCGCATGGGACTTTCCGCCATGGCGGAGCGCAACGTCGCCCAGCTCTCAGGCGGTCAGCGCCAGCGCGTGGCGATTGCCCGGGCGCTCGTCACCCAGCCGCCGATCCTGCTTCTCGACGAACCGCTCTCCGCTCTGGATGCTCATCTTCGCGTGCGGATGCAGACGGAGCTTTCCCGTCTCCACAAGGAGCTCGGCATCACCTTCATCTATGTCACCCACGCCCAGTCGGAAGCCTTCGCGCTCGCCGACCGGATCATGCTGATGAACGGCGGCACGATCCAGCAGAGCGGCCGGCCGCAGGACGTGTATCGCGAGCCGGAAAACGCCTTCGTCGCCGAGTTCATGGGCATGAACAACATCATTTCCGGAACTGTCTCCGGTCGCAGCGGCGAATTCGCGGTGATCGAAACGCCGCTCGGGCGCTTCGAGGTGCCGGGCGGACGGCTCGGCAATTCCGGCCCGGCGAGCTTCGTCGTCTCCGCCGACCGCATTTCGCTGGCCGGAGAAGGGAGCGGCGCCACCAATCGGGTACACGGCTCGGTGATCGGTATCGAATTCTTCGGCTCGACCCAGACGGTGTTCATCGATGTGGCGGGGCACGAGTTTCGTGTCCAGAAGCAACAGCACGAGATCGATGCGCTCGACCTACAGCCGGGCCGCGACGTTCATCTAAACTGGCAGCCTGCTCACGCCTGGGTTCTGCCGCAGGCCGCCTGACAAACGACGGATAGGGAGTAAACATGACCTACAACGAGGCCTTCATGAAACGCGCAGTGGATATTTCCCGCCGTGCGCTGGTCGAACCGGGGACGGAGCCGTTCGGCGCCGTGGTCGTCAAGGACGGCAAGATCGTAGGGGAGGGGCTTAACCACTCGCTGGCGAACTTCGACCCGACGTCGCACGGCGAGGTCGAGGCCATCAAGGACGCCTGCCGCACGCTGAAATGCGTCGATCTGACGGGGTGCGACATGTACACGTCCTGCGAACCGTGCGCCATGTGCGTCGCAACGATGGAAGTTGCCGGGATTTCACGACTCTACTACGCCTCTTCCATGGGGCAGGCCGGTCATGCGTTCGCGACGCTGACCAGGGCCGAACGGCATCCCATTGACGTCGACCGGGTGCGCGCTCTCGCAGGCTCGCTGATCGAGGATCGCGACATGTCCTCGGAGCAGCATATGGATCGCGAGGCGGTCGAGGTTCTCGAAGCCTGGGTAAAGATGAAAAAGGGTAACTGATGACGAGGAATGCACAGAGCGGGGCCACCATGCGCTCCGTGAACGACCCGACCGCGAAGGGAAAAGGCCCGCCCCAGGGCACGGACGCCCTGCGCAAGCCCGCACCCGCCTCGCGCACCGAAGCCGTCCAGGAGGCGCTGCGCCAGGCGATCATCGAGCAGAAGCTGCGTCCCGGCGCCCGTTTGCCGGAGGACGCGATCGGAGAAACCTTCGGCACCAGCCGCACCATTGCAAGGGAGGCGCTGGGCCGCCTTGCCGTGGAAGGACTGGTCGAGTTGAAACCGAACAAAGGCGCTTACGTCGCAAATCCGACGCTGGAGGAGGGGCGCGACATCTTCACTGTCCGGCGTGGTCTGGAGCAGACCGTGGCGGGCCTCATCGCAGGTCGTCTGACATCCGCCCAGCTTGCGGAGCTGCGGGCCTTCAATGAGAGGGAACGCGCCGCCTCCGGCATCGACGAGCGGGAATCGATCCGGCTTGCCGGCGAGTTTCATCTGATTCTGGCGCGCATGACCGGAAACCAGCTCCTGATCCGCTACGTGACCGAGGTCGTGTCCCGCTGCTCGCTCATTCTCGCCATGTACGGACGGCCCCACTCGGCCGATTGCGGGGTGGACGAGCACGCCGAGATCATCGGCGCGCTGGAAAAGGGAGACGCCGCTCGCGCGCTCCTTCTGATGGACCGCCACCTGGAATCCGTCGCCGGCCGGGCGCTGCTCGAGGCCAAGCCGGAAAACGACATCCGCGACCTGCTCGCGCCCTATGCCGCGAAAGTCCGGGAGCAATTCGAATGACCCTGCACGACCGCCAGAGGCCCGAAGCGCCGCGAACGGGCTTCGACTTCACCGCGCTTTCGGCGCGTGACAAATACAAGTTGATGATCGGCACCATCGTGCCGCGCCCCATCGCCCTCGTGACCACGGTGGACGAGGAGGGACGGATCAACGCCGCCCCGTTCAGCTTCTTCAACTGCCTCTCCGCCGATCCGCCTATCCTGGCGCTCGGGGTGGAGAACAATCCGGACATGTCTTTCAAGGACACGGGCCGCAATATCCGCATGACGGAGGTCTTCACCGTCAATATCGTGTCCCACGAGATCGCCGAAGCGATGCATGTCTGCGCCGCGAAATATCCGCGCGGCGTGGACGAGCTGAAGGAGGCGGGGCTCACCGCCATGCGGGGCGAGAAGATCGCGGCCCCGTGGATCCGCGAGGCGCCGGCCGCTTTCGAATGTCGCCGGCATCTGACGCTGGAGCTTGGAAAATCGCGGCAAATCATCATGGGCGAAATCGTCTACGCCCATTATCGCGAAGGCGTGGTGGACGAGCGGCTGCACGTCGATCCGGCAGGCGTGGACGCGATCGCCCGGCTTGGCGGCGATACCTGCTCGACGATCCGCGATCGATTCGAAATGCTGACGCCGCAACTCCAACGGCTTGCCTGATTGAAATCATCCCCGTGCGACTTCTGGAAGGCCTGCATGCGGGCCGTGGCGAACGGGGAAATCGCTTCCGCCGTCAAAGGCTTGGCAGTGATGAATATGGCATCCCGATTGTCATCGGACGCTAGGAGGAGCGTGCCGCCGCGTAGATGTCGTCGATCAGAACCTGCGCCGCCAGAAGATCTCCGAGGGTCGCCATTCCGTGGTCGATCCCGAGCGACATCCTGCGCATTTCCGATCCGAACAGATCGTAATGATCGGCGGAGGCGAGCGTGGGGCGCTTTTCCAGACCCGTCAGGGAGCGGATGGTCAATTCAGCTCTCTCCTCCGACACGGCCCAACCCGGCCCGTGGATTCGCCACTGCTTGTCGGCCGTGGTCTCGGTCGGCATGCAATACCCTGCCTCGATCGTGATGGTACGCGCGCCATTCCCGGTCCTGAGCATCGCCGTGGCAAAATCTTCGACTTCGAGCCCGTGCAGGGCGTTGGATAGGAGAGCGCGTTCGACGACCGGCTTTTTGCCGCCCGTAAGCGCCAGCGCCGCATCGGCCGTGTGGATGCCGAGGTTCCTCAAGGCGCCGCCGCCATACCGTTTCCGGCTCAAGACCCAGGGCACGCCATCCCTGATGTATCGCTCCGGAGGGCCGGCCAATATCCGGAAGTGGGCATGGGTCCAGTCTTGGAATTTCGGATCCCGGAGTTCCAGCTCCCGCCAGAACGACATGTAGCGGTTGACGAAAGGCACGGCGGTGGGCAGCCCCTTTCGCTCTGCCGCGGCGACGATCGGTCGAAGGCTCGGGGCATCGAGGGTTCCGGGTTTTTCCAGAACGATGGGCATGTCGTTCTCGACGAGCGCCGCCAACACCTCCGGCGTTTCGTTCGGCGGGGTGAGCACGAAGGCGATCGCATCCGGATGCTCCCGAATGAGTTCGCGCCAGTTCTCGTGGACGGGAATGGTTCGGTCGCCGACGAGCCGGTGTCCGGCCGCCCCCGATATGTCGCCGACGGCGGCGACGGTTTGCCCCGCGCCGAGAAGGGCTGCGAAGTGCCAGGGCGCGTGCCAGTGGGATGCGCCGATGATGATGAATGGTTTCGGGTTCATAGGACGGCTTCCTCCCGTCTGCTCGCAGCGGAGCGACGGACCGCTTCGAGCACCGCGACGATATACCGTCCGTAGTCCAGTGTCGCGGAAACGGAGCGCCCCTCGATCAGATCAACGTAACAGTCCATTTCGGCATCGATCATATCCTTCCAGTGATCCGTGACCGGTTCCAGCCGGTCTTCCCAGCCGTTGCCGGTATCGACCCGCAGTTCGCCGCGATGCGAGACCCTCAGATTCCCTCGGGTGCCGTAGAGTTGCGTATGGACTTCCTCCTCACGCCTGCCGGTGCCGGCGATCGTGATGTTGACGTGGACGTCTCCCATCCTCAGATGGGCGAGACCGAAATCGTCGGCGCTCTGCTCCGGATTGAATCGCGTCTCGGATACGCCGTAGGCGGCCTCGGCCCGGCGGCTCAGGAGAAAGGATACCTGGTCGATCACGTGAACACCCTGGATCAGCCACATGCCGCCACCCTCGCGGCTGGATTTCTGCCAGGGCCGACGTTCTTCACCGTTCCAGAACAGCATTCGCCGGCTATCAACCGTCACGATGTCCCCTATGACGCCCTTTTCGATGAGTATCCGTGCTTGGACATGCGCGGGCGCCAGTCCCATCAGGTGGCCAACCATTGCGCGGCCGGCGCTTTGGCGCTCCGCCTCGATCAGCAGGTCGCATTCGGCGACAGTGATCGCCAGGGGCTTTTCGATAAGGATGCATTTCCCGGCCTCCAGCACGGCCCGGCCTATCGCAAGATGCGTGTCGTGTGGCGTCGCAATGATTACGCCGGTAACCGAATTGTCGTCCAGCACCTCCGCCAGATTGCGGTAGGGGCGAACGCCGTAGGCTGCGGCAAGCTCCTTCGAACTATCCGGCCGCGCACCGGCAAAACCGGCGAGAGCCAGCTTCTCATGCCGCAGGAGCGCGTCGGCATGGATCTTCGCAAAGGCGCCTGTGCCGACGATCGCCACACGATGTGCCATGTCATCGCCCTCGCGCAGCAACTGGTTCGTCGGCCAAATCGAGCGCGGCGCTCAGTAGTTGCCGGGTATAGTCATGGGATGGCCGCTCGAACACGGTTTCAGTCTCCCCCGTCTCGACGATCTCGCCGAAATACATGACGGCGACCCGATCAGATATCTGCCGCACGACCCCGAGGTCATGCGAGATGAAGATGATCGCGAGATTGAGTTCGCGGCGAATTTCCGCGAGCAGCGAAAGCACCTGCGTCTGCACCGAGACGTCCAGCGCCGACACGGCCTCGTCGCAGATCAGCAATTGCGGGGATACGGCCAGAGCCCGCGCGATGCTGACGCGCTGCGCCTGGCCCCCGGACAGCGCTTCCGGCCGCCGGTCGAGATGCTCCGGCAGCAACCCGACCCGTGCCAGCAAATCCGCGGCTGCCCGGCGGGCGTCCGGCGGCTTGATTTCGGGATGGGTCTTCCAGCCTTCGTTAATCTGCTGGAAGACCGTCATGCGCGGATTGAGCGACGAACGGGGATCCTGGAACACCATCTGGACCGCGCGATGCTGTTCGCGACGCCAGCGGCGTCCGAGTTCCTGTGCATTCAGCGCAATCGATCCGCTCTCGGGCTGGACCAAGCCGACGAGGCATCGCGCGAGGCTGGACTTTCCGCAGCCGGATTCGCCGACGATCCCGAGGACCTCGCCCCGCCTGACGGTCAGATCAACGGACTTGACGGCATGCGTGCGATGCCCGCCACGAGAGTAGGAAAAGTTCAGCGCCTCGACTTTCAGCAAGGGTGAGTCCATCAAGAAAACTCCCTCATCCGCCGGCCGACGGTCGGTACATTGGCGACGAGATGGCGGGTATATTCATGCTGCGGATGGCCGAGCACCGCCTTCGTTTCGCCGGTCTCCACCACCTGACCATTGCGCATGACGACAAGCTTGTCGGAATAATGCGTCATGACGCGGAGGTCGTGACTGATCAAAACCATGCCTAGATCATCCTCCGCCTGCACCCGCCGCAGCAGATCGAGGACCTTCGCCTGCACGCTCACATCCAGGGCGGTCGTCGGCTCGTCTGCAAGAATGAGTTTGGGTTTTCCCGCAAGCGCCATGGCAATCACCGCACGCTGACGCTGGCCGCCGGAAAGCTGATGCGGATACATTCTGGCCTTTACATCCGGCTCCGGCAGGTCGACCCGCGCGAGAAGTTCAACCGCCGCGGCGCGGGCCTGGCGCCGTGTGAAACCCTGCCTCTTACTGAGCACTTCGCCGACCTGATCGTCGATGCGCATGACAGGGTCGAGAGCCGCCAGCGGGTCCTGGAACACCATGGCGATCTCGGTGCCGCGCAGCAGGCGCCACGCTTCCCGATCGAGCGCGAGCAGGTCACGGCCGGCATAGCGTATGCTTCCGCCCGTCACGTGCAGGCCTCCGGGAAGCATGCCGAGCACCGATAGCGCCGTCATGCTCTTTCCGCTTCCGGACTCCCCCACGACGCCGGTCGTGGCACCGGCTTCGACGGATAGCGATATGCCGTCGAGAATGGAGAGGCTGCCGACGGCGACGGAGAGATTGTCGATCGCCAGGAGGTCGGATGCGCCCGAAGGCGCATCCCGTGTCGAGCGTGGATCCGTCATTGGGCGAACTGAACCTGGGTGAGGTCCGGCTTGTAGACCGGATCGAGCGTGACGCCGTCGAGGTTCGAGCGCCAGGCCCAGACCTGCTTCACGTCGATGGGAAACATGCCAATGGCGTTGTCCCAGACGATCTTTCCTGCCGCGGCGTAGAGCTCAGCCCGTTTTGCCTGGTCGGAAATCGATCCGGCTTCGACGAGCAGCTTGTCCAGTTCGGGATTGCAGTAGGTCGTCCGCTTGGCCGCACACGTATAGAGCCGGCCAAGAGTGTAGTCGGCGTCGCCGGTGCTGGTGATCACCGGCTGGATGATCGAGATATCCCAGTCGAGCGCGAGCAGGCGCTGGGTTCCCACGGCCGGCTCCTGCAGATCGACTTCCGCCTTGACACCGATCCTTGCCCAGTCGGCGATGATGGCGTCGACCAGCGGCTTGTAGGTCGTGTTGTTCATCAGGATGCGCACCGTGGTGTCGAAGTTCCACCCCTTCTTTTCGAGCGTGGCCTTGGCCTTTTCCGGATCATAGGCGTAGGGCGTCTGTTCGCTCGAACCGAACACGGCCTTGGGAAGCGGCCCGATCATCTTCTGTCCCGTATTCGGGTAGAGAGCCTCGACGATCGCATCGAAGTCGACGGCTGACCACAATGCCTTGCGCACCTCGACATCCTGGAACATTCGCGTGGTATTGAACCAGAGCACGACATTGGCGAGCGTCGGCACCGTGTCGAGCTTGAGGTTTGAATCTTCACGTAGCGCATCGACCTGGTCATCGGGAACCGTCCAGGTCAGCTGAATTTCTCCCGTCTCCAGCGCCGTCATGCGGGCGGCCTGTTCCGGGATCATGCGGAACGTCACGGTGTCGAGCTTGGGCGCACCCGCCCAATAGTCCTTGTTGGCCCGAAGCTTGACGCCCTGTTTCGGATCGAAGGATTCGACGACGAAGGGACCGCTTCCGACCGGGTGTAGGCCGAAATCATCGGCCAGCTTCTCCGATGGGGCGATGGCGAGCATGAACAGCTTGCCCAGAAGCGCGCCTTGCCCCGCATCGGAGGAGATCCTCACCTCATTTGGGCTCGCGGCTTCTACCTTGAGCGGCTTGAAAAGGCCGGCAAGCGGGCCAGCCAGCTTGACGACGCGTTCAACGGACGCCTTGACGTCTCCGGCATCGAACTCCGATCCGTCAGAGAACTTGACGCCTTCCCGCAGCTTGAAGGTCCAGCGGGTGGCGTCCTCGCTGGACGTCCATTCCGACGCGAGGCCTGGCACATATTTGCCGTCCTGGAAGCCGACCAGCGTGTCGAAGATCTGCGCGTTGACCTGCAGATTTCCCTGGATGTTGGAATTGGCGCCGTGCGGATCGAGATTTGCTATCGATGCCACCGGCACCCCGATCACCAGATCCTGCGCGGCATAGGCGACGGTCAGCGAAGAAGCCAGCATTCCCGACGCGAGAGCCAAGCCGTTGAAAATGTTCCTGCAGTTCTTTCGAGTGTGGATGTTTAGCAAGTTATCCTCCTATTTCTCGCTACACATGACGTCTTTGTGCTTTACGTTCTCTCCCGCGCGCCCATGAACCGCTCGGACATCTGGTCGCCGATCAGACCGACGGACACGACCAGAAGAACGAGCAGAAGCCCGGGGTAAGTGGTGATCCAATAGGCCTGGGCGAGGTGATCGCGTCCCTCGGAAATGGTCTTGCCAAGCGACAGCGTCGACGCGGGAAGGCCGATTCCAAGGAAGCTCAGGCTGGCCTCGGTCATGACGAATGCGGCAAATTCGATCGTGGCGACCGATGCAATCGGGCCGACGAGAAACGGCAGGATATGCCTTGCGACGATGAGGGGGCGAGGCACGCCCAGCACGAAAGCGCCGCGTACCCAATCCCTTTCACGCAGGCTGAGCGTCGAAGCCCTGGCAACGCGTGCAAAAACCACCCAGCGCGTCGCGACCAGGACGATGATCAGGTTCGGCAGGCTTGGGCCCAGCAGGCCCGCGATGACGATCGCAAGCAGGATCGCCGGAAAGACGAGCACGATATCGATGACCCGCGAAATGGCCGTGTCGGTCCAGCCGCCGAGGTAGCCTGCCGCGACACCGATTACGGTGCCCACGACGCATGAGATGAGCGTCGCGACCGCAGCCACGACGACGGAAGTCCGGAAACCGTGCGCCATCAGCGTCAGCAGGTCGCGCCCGAGCGCATCGGTGCCGAAAAGGGCGAGACTGCCGTTGCGGAGGACCGTGCCCGGCGGCTTCAAGCGGTCGATCAAGGACCCCGATGCCGCGCTATAAGGCAGGAGAAGCGGACCAAAAACGGCGATCAGGACGAAGAGCGTCAACAAGGTCCCCGCGATCCACAATCCCCAGTCGACCTGAAGGGGCCGGGCGGATACGCGATAGCTCGGCGCGCTCATTGCTGGCCTCCCAGGCGGATTCGAGGATCCAGCCGCGCGTAGAGCATGTCGACGATGGCGTTGATCAGCACCACGAGGATCGCCACGACGACCGAAATCGCCTGCACGACCGAATAGTCGCGGGCCGATACGCTATCGACGAGCAGCGATCCGATACCGGGCCAGGAGAAGACCGTTTCGGTGATGACCGCGCCGCCGACCAGGGTGGTCAACTGCAGCCCCGTGATGGTCACGACGGGCAGCATGGAATTGCGGACAACATGGGCGGCCAGGACCTGGCGCTCGGTCAGGCCCTTCGCATAGGCCGTCCTGACGAACGGCTCGCGCAGTGTATCGACCACGGTTGAACGCGTCAGGCGGATGACGATGGCGAGAAAGGGAAGGGTGACCGCAACCACCGGCAGGATGATATGGGCAGGCGTGCCGGAACCGAAACTCGGAAGCCACCGCAACTGACGGGAAAAGACCAGGATCAAAATGACGCCCAGCCAGAAGCCGGGCAGGGACTTGCCGACGAGAGCCATGCCTGAAATCAGTTTGTCCACCAGGCTGCCTGGACGGCGTCCGGCGAGCGTGCCGAGCGGCACGCCCAGCACGACGGAGATCAATGTCGCCCAGGCGGTCAGTTCCAGCGTCGCCGGCAGCCGCTCCAGCACCACGGCCATCGCCGGCTTGCCCATGCGGATCGACGTGCCGAACTCGAGCTGCACGAGGTCTCGGAGGAAAATCAGGTACTGGCTGATCAGCGGCTCGTCCAATCCCAGCCGCGACCGCAGCGCCGCAAGCTGGTCGGCGGTCGCAGTCGGCCCGAGCATGACAAGGGCAGGGTCGCCCGGCGCCAGCCGAATGAGCAGAAAGATGAGAGTGACGGCGCCGAGGACGACCAGCAGCGTCCTGCCGAGATTCTTCAGGATAGAGGGGGTGTTCAAGTCCGCCCTCCTGCTGCAGGAATGCCGGCATCGAGGTTCACGTCCGTATCGTGAAGCACGGCTCGCAGTTTCTCCATCTCCTCCGCAGTATAGGATCTGAAGGGCCGACCCGGCGTGGCCGGCACAAGGCCGAGCAGGCTCAACGCCGCCTTCATGGCCGCCACGCCCGGTCTGACGGAATGAATGGCGGTAAGTTTCGTCAACATCTCCTGGAGCGCCTCGACCCTGGCGGAATCGTTTCTCCGGACTGCTTCCACGAGATCGACGCACAGTTTCGGCGCCAGATTGCCGACGCCCGGCGTGATGCCGCGGGCGCCCTGCTGAAGCGCCCAGCCGAGGCGCTTCTCGTTGCCCTGGCTGACACCGAACCTCGGCAGGCGGTTTTGTACGTCCAGTGCCTTGAGGAGGAATTCGTCGGAGCCGCCGCTGTCCTTGATGCCGGCGATATGATCCATCGCCGCCAGGCGTTCGAGGAGAGAAGGGGTGATCGGATTGCCGCTATAGCGCGGAATGTTATAGGCGATGACCGGCACGCCGAACCCGGAAAAGCTCTGGAAATGGTCGGCGAGTTCGTCTTCCGTGTGGACGAAGTAGAGGGGCGGCGCGACGACCACCGCATCCGGACGGGCGACCATCAGGCTTTCGGCGTTGTCCAAGGCGATCGATGTGCCCGCGCCGAACACGGTCACAAAAACCCTGGCGCTTTTCCCTCGGATCGACCGCCACAGGCTTGCGGTATGCTCCGCGAACGCGGCAGCGTCCCGGGACGGGATGATTGCGCCCTCGCCATTGCTGCCGAGCAGCATGATCGTATCGATACCTGCACGATGCATGTGTCGCAGCAGGGCTTCGTTGTCCGCGCTTGGGCGGCCGCCTTCGGCCATGGGCGTGACGAGCGGGACAGTGACGCCGTCGAGAACATGCGGAAATTTCTCTGTTTGCATGATCGCGACCCTCAATAAGCTTCGATATTTGGCCAGCGGATTTCGATGCCCTGCCGGGTGAGTTGTCGCTGGAAGTCGTCGAGATGGG